>NZ_JBSGIV010000005.1:0-148079 GCF_053605225.1 Micromonospora sp. NPDC003944 | reverse complement strand
CGAACTCAACGGACGACCACGCCAAACCCTCGACTGGCAGAATCCAGCCGAGGTACTCCACAAACACCTCGTTGCAACAGCCGCTTGAAACCGCCCGCCAGGACCCCACTGCATCCAGGATCGAGCACGATCTTGCGACGGTGTCCGGGGTTTCCGGTGCAACTTCAGTGAAGTTGCTGCCTCGGCGCGGTCTGAGGCAGCAGTTTCCCCGAAGTTGCGTGGATCTTGGGCGGCCCTGGGAAACGGATCGACGGGCTTTCGAGCGGGCCGGATGATCCGGGCTGTGGGTGACGGTGGAGTGGGTGTGCCGGCGGGGACCGAGCGGCTGCGGTTGCGGAGGCTGACCAGGGCCGACGTGGAGGCGCTCGTCGAGTTGGACAGCGACCCCGAGGTGATGCGGTTCCTCACCGGTGGCGTCGCTACCCCGCCGGCCACCGTGCGGGACGAGCAGTTGCCGAGGTTGCTGGCCCAGTACGACGAGCATCCCGGGCTGGGTCGGTGGGCGGCGCACGATCGGGAGTCCGGGGCGTTCCTGGGTTGGTTCGCGCTGGACCCGTCGGAGGACGGCGCCGAGGCCGAGCTGGGCTACCGGCTGCTCCGCTCGACGTGGGGACGAGGGTTGGCCACCGAGGGGTCGCGGGCCCTGGTCCGGTACGCCTTCGACACCGTCGGGGTGCGTCGGGTCTGGGCCGAGACGATGGCCGTCAACGAACGCTCCCGGCGGGTGATGGTGAAGGCCGGGCTGCACTACGTGCGGACCTTCCACCTCCAGTGGGACGACCCGATCCCGGGCGCCGAGCAGGGTGAGGTGGAGTACGAGGTGCGGGCCGAGGAGTGGGCGACCGGCGGTCAGGAGCGGCCGGCGGCCCGGCGGGCGCGGTAGGCGGTCACCGCGGCGCGGTTGCCGCAGCCGGCCTCGCAGAACCGCCGGGACCGGTTGCGGGACAGGTCGACCACCACGTTGTCGCAGTCCGGGTACTCGCAGATCCGCAACCGGCTCAGCTCTCCAGAACGGACCAGATCGGCCATGGCCATGGCGGCCTCCACCGCGATCCGGGTGGCCAGCGGCGCGTCGCGGGGCACGGCGTGCAGGTGGTACGGCTCGTCGTCGTGCTCGATGAGCTGGGGCAGCGCCCGGTGTTCCAGCAGTAGGCCGTTGACCACCCTGACGATCTCGGGTGGCTCGGCGTGCCAGATGCGGCGCAGTTGGGGTCGCAGCTCCCGGACGGCACGCAGCTCGTCGTCGGTGTGCTCGTGCCGGCCGCTGTACGAGTAGCGGACGAAGAACGCGTCCAACGCCGTGATGTCGGGAAGCAGCTCACCGTCCCGACCCGCGGTGTTGACCAGCGCTGCGGCGGCGATCAGTGAACACTCGGTGTCATGAGCGAATAGCAACTTGACTCCTGTCATGGCTTCCGCCTAGCGTCATCAGCACAAGGATAGTTTGCTCATGACACGGTGCCCATTGCGAGGAGCGCGACATGCACTCAAGACCTGCTGCCGGCGTCGGGTTGGCGCTGCTCTCCGCAGTCACCTTCGCCACCTCCGGCACCTTCGCGCGATCGCTCATCGAAGCCGGCTGGTCAGCCGAGTCGGCGGTGATCGCCCGTGTCGGTGTGGCCGCCCTGGTGCTCGCGATCCCCGCCCTGCTGTCGCTGCGGGGCAAGTGGCACGTGCTGCGCAGCAACGCCACGGCCATCGGACTGTTCGGGCTTCTCGGGGTGGCACTGGCCCAGGTGTGCTTCTTCAACGCCGTGCGCTACCTGCCGGTCGGTGTCGCGCTGCTGCTCGAATACCTGGGCATCATCCTCGTCGTGGTCTGGATGTGGCTGCGGCACGCCCAGCCGCCCCGCAGGCTCACCGTCGCCGGGTCGGTGGCCGCGCTGGCCGGGCTGGCGTTCGTGCTCGACCTCGCCGGCACCGCCGACTTCCACCCGGTGGGCGTGCTCTGGGGGTTGGGCGCGGCGTTCGGCCTGGCCGGATACTTCGTGCTCGCCGGCCGGGTCGACCCCCGGCTGCCCTCGGTCGCCATGGCCAGCGGTGGCATGGCCGTCGGTGCCGCGGTGCTGCTCCTCGTCGGGATGACCGGCCTGCTGCCGCTGCACGCCACCTTCGGCGAGGTCACCTTCGCCGGGCAGCCCACCAGCTGGCTGGTGCCCATCGCCGGGCTCTCGCTGGTGGCCGCAGTCATCGCGTACCTCGCCGGTATCGCCGGAACCCGGATCCTCGGCCCGCGCCTGTCGTCGTTCGTCGGACTGACCGAGGTGCTCTTCGCGGTGCTGATCGCCTGGCTCTTCCTCGACGAACTGCCCACCGGCTGGCAGTTGTTCGGCGGTACGTTGATCGTCGCCGGCGTCGCCCTGGTCCGCCTCGACGAGCTGCGCCGGCCGGCTGCGGGGGACTCGGCGCCTTCGCCGCCCTCGCAGCCCTTGCCGGCCTCGCAGCCCCTGCCGGGTACCTCGGCCTCGCCGGAGGTCGAGGTGGCGTTGGATGGCCGGTGAGAGGCTGACCACTGTGGTGTTCGACGCTGACGAGACGCTGCTGAAGTGACTGCGGTCGTGGCTCGGTGGTGGCGTCCCGGGCGGCGTGGATTGCGTAGATGTCGATGCGGCCGGTGTGCGCTTCGAAACTCAACGGATTCACTACCATAACGGGCGCTTAGCTGGCGTAATCCGCATCGTTGTTGTGTGATGGCTGCCACGTCCCTCAACGAGAGGATCCGATGTGGTGAGCAAGCGCTTCACCGCCCGCACGGTCGCTACCGCGGCAGTGCTGGCACTTACGGCTACGGGGTTGGGTGTGCCGGCGAACGCCGCACCGGTCGACTCTCGCACCTTCACCGTCGTCGCCGAGGACGGCGTCGCTGCGGACACGGCCGTCGCGGCGATCCGGGCAGCCGGCGGCACTGTGGTTTCCCGGTCCGACGAGGTCGGCATGTTCCAGGTCAGCAGCGACCGGGCCGACTTCGCCGCCAGGGCGACCGCCGCACCGACGCTGATCGGCGCCGCCGAGCAGAAGGCCATCGGCCGCAAGCCGAAGCTTGACCGGGTGGAGCAGGAGCACCTGACTGCCGCTGCCGGCGCTCGGGCCGGCGCCGGCGCTGCCAGGAAGGGCGCGAAGCTCGACCCGCTCGACGACAAGCTGTGGGGCCTGGAGATGATCCGGGCCGACAAGGCCCGCAAGATCGAGCCAGGCGATCGTCGGGTGACAGTCGGCGTCCTGGACACCGGCGTCGACGCCAGCAACCCGGACATCGCGCCGAACTTCAACTGGTCGCTGTCGCGCAACTTCGCGCCGGACCTGGTCGACGTGGACGGCGCCTGTGAGGTGCCGAGCTGCCTCGACCCGGTCGGCACCGACGATGGCGGGCACGGCACCCACGTGGCCGGCACCATCGGTGCCGCCGCAAACGGCTTCGGCCTCTCCGGCGTGGCGCCGAACGTCTCGCTTGTCGAGCTCAAGGGTGGCCAGGACTCCGGCTACTTCTTCCTCGACCCGGTGGTCAACGCCCTTGTCTACGCCGGCAAGTCCGGGATCGACGTGGTCAACATGTCGTTCTACGTCGACCCGTGGCTCTACAACTGCACCGCCAACCCGGCCGACTCGCCCGAGGACCAGGCCGAGCAGCGGGCCATCATCAAGGCGATGAAGCGCGCGCTGACCTTCGCGCACAACAAGGGCGTCACCCTGGTCGGTGCGCTCGGCAACAACAACGAAGACCTGGGCGCGCCGCGTACCGACGTGACGAGCCCCGACTACGGCGCCGACCCGTACCCGCGACCGATCGACAACGACAGCTGCTGGGACCTGCCCACCGAGGGCCCGCACGTGATCGGCGTGTCGTCGGTCGGCCCGTCTGGCAAAAAGTCGGACTTCTCCAACTACGGCACCGAGCAGATCTCGGTCGCCGCGCCGGGAGGCTGGTTCCGGGACGGCTTCGGCACCGACACCTTCCGTACCGACGCCAACATGATCCTCTCGACGTACCCGAAGCATGTGCTCCAGGAGGAGGAGTCGGTCGACGCCGACGGCAACATCGTCGCCGGCTTCGAGAACTCGGTCTTCAAGCAGTGCAAGGCCAACGGTGAGTGCGGCTACTACACCTACCTCCAGGGCACCTCGATGGCGTCTCCGCATGCCGCCGGCGTCGCCGCGCTGATCGTCAGCCGCTACGGCAAGGCGCAGGGCCGGACTGGCTTCGGGATGTCGCCGGACCAGGTCGAGCAGCACCTTTACCGCACGGCCGCCGAGCACGCCTGCCCGGAGCCGCGCCTGCAGCAGTACCGCAACGAGGGCCGGGACGAGACCTACGACGCGTACTGCGCCGGTGGGGTCAACTTCAACGGCTTCTACGGGTACGGGATCGTCGACGCCTACGCGGCGGTGAAGACCCCGTTGAAGCCGAACGCTCGCCCGTAGCGCACATCGCACTGCAGGGGGTGGCCCAACCGCCACCACCTCCCAGGCCCGGTCGACGCTCGTCGACCGGGCCTGGGCTCGTCCGGGCCTGCTGCCCGTCATCGACCATGCCTGGTGCCCGGCTTCATGATCGACTCGGTTTCCTTGAAGGCGTGGTGTCGGGGCCTGGGGATGGCGCGGTTTCCAGGAACCCGAGTTGACCGTGGTCATCTGGACGATCCCCGTCGCCATCCGCGGCTGACCAGCGCGTTGCGCACCTCCCGAAGCACCGCCGGGAACTCGCCGTGCAGCCGTTGACTGGTCACGTGCAGGACCAACCAACCCGCACCTACCAGCTGATTCAGCCGACGGCGGTCGCGGTGCAGCTGCTCTGCGTCGGAGTGCCACTTTCCGTCGTACTCCACCGCTACCCGATAGTGCGGCCAGGCCAGATCGGGGTGCAGAACGAAACCGGTGGGCAGGCGTATCGGATGTTGAACCGATGGACGCGGTAGCCCGTTCAACACCAATCGCACGCGTAGGTGTGACTCCGGTGGCGACTCTGCTCTGCTGTCGGCCAGGTCGAACACCCACCGCGCTCGTCGTCCACCCGGCCGATCAGCGTTGCGGTCAGCGATGGCTGCCAGGCTGTCGCGATCGATCAACTCCTGCCCGAGCAGCGAGTCGACGATGGCGACTGCCTGGACCGGGTCGAGCCACAGGGCCGTCTCCCAGGCGGCCCGGCCAGGGTCGGATCGGGGGATCGGGACGTCCCGCTCGTCAGGCGGGAACGCGCTGGCCGAGGCCGACCCGTGGCCGTGGTTGGCCCCCACCATGCCTCCTGCTCCGGCGGAGACGGCGGTCGGGCGGGACAGGTGTCGTGTGTGGCGTGGTGACACTCCGCCGCCAGGTGGGCGCCCAGCTCCCGTAGGTCGCGCAGCGTCACGTGGGCGTAGGTCTGTCGGTCGTCTGGTGTCTGACGATCGTCGTGTGGATGGCACCGCCAGCTCAGGGACCTTGCTCGCGATCAGTGGGGTGGTGGCGTTGACGTGCACGCGGAGCCCGCGCTGTGGGCCGACCCGCAGCGGTCGAGGCACGAGGACGTGCACGTCGTCGGTGAAGCTCGCGGCGTGTTGAACACCGTGCAGGTAGGCGGCCGACGGACCACCGATCACCACTCCGGGCGGTAGCCGGAGGAGAGCGGCGCGACACGCGAGGGCGTGGTCCCGGTCCAGCCGCGAATCGGCGTAGGTGTCGTGGCGCAACCGCACCCAGGCGGAGTTGCGCAGCTGATGTTCGGTGAGCAGGCCGTCCCGGACAGCGTCGGAGCCGCGGAAGACCTGCCAGGCCAGGGCATCGGGACGATGCGGACGTGGGGGCATGCCGAGCAGCCTGCCGACCACCGACCGGCCACCGGTACCCCTGTGGACAACCCAGCCCCCGCGCGCCGCCGGACCTGTGGACAACCAACAATCCGCCTGCAGATCGTGCTATGGGACTTGCCGGAGGGCCGACCACATCAGGGCTGGTGGCGGGCGCTGATCCACTCGCGTTCCTGAAAGTCGGGCGGTTACCGACTGCGGGATGCCGCGACTTCCGTGAACCCGAGTTGATCAAGCCGCGCGGGCCCGGGGCGGACGGCGCCGAGGGAGCACTTGGCGGTGAGGGAGCAAGCGACGCCGAGGGCGGGCCCGGCGGTGGGGCGGAGGGCATCAGCTGAGGGCGGTGGTGATGGCTCGGGCGGCGGCCAGCACCTGCGGCCCGGTCGTGTCGACGTCCAGCGGGGCGAGCGCGACCACGCCGACACTTGCTTCCAGACCGGGTACGCCGAGCACCGGTGCGGCCACCCCGTACGCCCCGGCCTGCAACTCTCCGCTGCTGCTCACCGGCTCTGCCGCCCCGATCCGGCCAGCCAAGATCGCCCGGCCCGCCGCTCCCCGGTCCAGTGGATGCCGTGCCCCGGCGCGGTACGCGACGTGGAACGACGTCCAGCTCGGTTCGACCACGACCAGGGCGACACCCTCGCCACCCTCGACGACGGTCAGGTGCGCGGTCGCGCCGGCCTGTTCGGCGAGGCGGCGTAACGCGGGCAGCGCACCCTCGGCGAGCAGTGGTTGGGCCCGTCGTGCCAGGTGCAGCAACCCGGCGCCGAGGCGCAGCCGACCGTCTCCGTCGCGGCGCAGCATGCCGTGCCCGGTCAGCGCACTGACCAGCCGGTAGACGGCCGCCCGCCCGATGCCGAGCTGATTCGCGGCCTCGGTGACGGTCAGACCACCAGGGGCATCGGCAACGAGGTGTAGCAGCCGCAACCCCCGGTCCAGCGTCTGCGACGTCTCCCCGCCCCGGCCCGAAACCGCGTCGGCCGTCCGCACGCCAGCGTCGGCCCGCCCCACGCCAGCGTCGGCCGAGCCGGGGGCCCGCCCGACGGTCGGGTCGGCGGGGGCGGTGGGGTCGGCTGGCGTGTCACCGGAGCGTGCGGTCGCTTCCACGCCTGGCAGCGTACGACCCGGCACCGGCGGACCCGGACAGGCACGGACAGCTACCCTTGTACGGTGACGCTACGCCTGTATGACACCGCCACCCGATCGGTGCGGGACTTCGTCCCGCGGGAAGCCGGCAAGGTGGGGGTCTACCTGTGTGGTCTCACTCTCCAGGCGCCGCCGCACATCGGTCACCTTCGTTCCGGCGTCAACTACGACGTGCTGCGTCGCTGGCTGTCGGCCACCGGCTACGAGGTCACCTTCATCCGGAACCTGACCGACATCGACGACAAGATCCTGGTCAAGGCGGGCGAACAGGGTCGACCGTTCTGGTCGATCGCGTACGCGAACGAGCTGCTGCTCGCCGAGTCGTACCGGGCGTTGAACGTGTTGGCGCCCACCTATGAGCCGCGCGCCACCGGGCACATCCCCGAGATGCACGAGCTGATCATGAAGTTGATCGCGGACGGGCACGCGTACCCGGCGAGTGACGGCTCCGGTGACGTCTACTTCGACGTGGCGTCCTGGCCGGCGTACGGGTCGCTGTCGGGTCAGTCCCCGGACGCCATGCAGTCCGCCGGGGACGCCCCGGATCGGGGCAAGCGGGATCCGCGCGACTTCGCGCTCTGGAAGGGCGCCAAACCGGACGAGCCGGCGGACGCCTACTGGCCGTCGCCGTGGGGGCTGGGCCGTCCGGGCTGGCACATCGAGTGCTCGGCGATGTGCTGGCGTTATCTCGGCCCGGAGTTCGACATCCACGGCGGTGGGCTGGATCTGACGTTCCCGCACCACGAGAACGAGATCGCCCAGTCCCAGGCGGCCGGGTTGCCCTTCGCCCGCTTCTGGGTGCACCACGGGCTGCTGAGCATCGGCGGGGCCAAGATGGGCAAGTCCGCGGGCAACGCCCTCGGCCTGGCGTACGTGGACTCGCTCGGGGTGCGGCCGGTGGAGCTGCGTTACTACTACGCCGCCGCGCACTACCGCTCGGTGATCGACTACTCGGAGGATTCGCTGCGCGACGCGGGCACCGCGTACCGGCGGATCGAGGGTTTCGTGCAGCGGGCCGCGGAGCGCGTCGGCGCCGGGCAGTTCGGTGAGCTGCCCGCCGGCTTCGTCGCGGCGATGGACGACGACCTCAACACGTCCGCCGCGCTGGCTGTGCTGCAACAGCACATTCGGGACGGCAACACCGCGCTGAGCGTCGGCGACGATGTGACCGTCCGCACCACGCTGGCCGTGGTACGGGCAATGCTGGATATCCTCGGGCTCGACCCCCTCGACCCGTCCTGGACCGGCGGCGGCCGATCGGACGATCTTCGTGCCGTGGTGGACTCCCTGATCGCGCTGGCCCTGGAGCAGCGTGCGCAGGCGCGGGGCCGCAAGGACTGGTCCGCTGCGGACGCCGTGCGTGACCAGCTCAAGCTGGCCGGTGTGGTGGTCGAGGACACCCCCCAGGGCCCCCGTTGGACTATTGGAGAGCAGGACTGATGGCCGGCAACTCGCAGCGCCGTGGCCGGCGACTGACGTCGAAGGCAGGCGCCCCCAAGGGCACCGGCGGCAAGAACAAGGACTCGTTGGCCGGGCGAGGTCGCACCCTGCCCGCGGACGAGCGGCCGTGGCACAAGGGCTACTCGGGCACCGAGAAGTTGCCGCAGCGCACCGCCTGGAAGCAGGACAAGGAGCGCCGCGCGGCGGCCGAAGAGGGGCGCGCCCCGAAGATCGGCCAGCCCGGCACCAAGGACACCACCTGGGGCAAGGGCGGCGGTCGGGGCGTCCCTGTCGGTCGGGGTGCCACCGGCGGTCGGGGCGGCAAGCCCACCGGCCGGTCCGGTCCTCGGGTCGCGCCGGGCCGCAAGTCCAACCCGTCGAAGGACTCCCCTGAGCTGCTGGTCGGGCGTAACCCGGTGCTGGAGGCGCTGCGCGCGAACGTGCCGGCGACGGCGCTCTACACGGCCCAGGGCATCGACATGGACGACCGGGTCAATGAGATCATCCGGACCGCCGCCGACCGTGGCATCGCCAACCTGGAGATCAGCCGCGCCGAGTTGGACCGGATGACCGGCGGGGTGCTGCACCAGGGTGTCGGCTTGCAGGTGCCGCCCTTCGCGTACCAGCCCTTCGAGGATCTGGTCGCCGCCGCCCTGGAGCAGCAGGCTCCGCTGCTGGTCGCGCTTGACGGTGTCACCGATCCGCGCAACCTGGGCGCCGTGATCCGGTCGGCTGCCGCGTTCGGCGCGCAGGGTGTCTTCGTACCCGAGCGTCGTGCCGCCGGGATCACCGCGACCGCCTGGCGGACCAGCGCCGGCGCGGCCGCGCGGGTGCCCGTGGCGCAGGTGACCAACCTGACCCGGTCGCTGAAGGCGTGCCGGGACGCCGGCTTCATGGTCGTCGGCCTCGATGCCGACGGCGACACCGACCTCTACAACCTGGAGGCCGCGGTCGGACCGCTCGTGGTGGTGGTCGGTTCCGAGGGGCGTGGCCTCTCCCGCCTGGTCGGGGAGACCTGCGACCTGACCGTCAGCATTCCGATGATCTCCGAGGTCGAGTCGCTCAACGCCAGTGTGGCGGCGGCGGTCGCCCTGGCCGAGGTCGCCCGGCGGCGCTCCGTCGAGCTGTAACGCACGCCGACGAAGGCCCTCTCCCGCTCGGCGGGCGGGGGCCTTCGTGGTCAGATCTAACGGGTCCACGCGACGAAGAGCAACGCCCCGGGTCGGACAGGGGCAGCAGGGCCACCGCGCCGACGAGCAGGCTGAGCAGCGCATGGCCGAGTACCGCGACCGTGCCGGGCCGCCGACCGGGCACGGCCGTCGGTGGCATCCCCAGCAATCCGGTACGGAGGGCTCGCCAGCGTGCGACGGCGGCGTCGCCTCCGCCCAGCGGGGCGGTCACCAGCGCGACCACTGCGACCGGGATCAGCGCCGCGCAGTAGGCGAGGCTACGACCGGCCGGGCGGGCGATCCGGTACGGCCGGCGGGTGCCGGATCACCCCACGGAGCCATCCCCGCGCTGGCTCCCGGGAGTGACCACCCCTCCCGCCGGTACGACGAAGGGGCGGCCCGCCGAAGCGGACCGCCCCTGTCGGTACGGCGTTACGTCAGATCCGGCTGCCGGTGTTGGCGTGGAAGACGTGGCTGCGACCGGCGACCGGCTTGACGAACACGGTGTCACCCATGTTCGGCATGTTGCGCCGGTCGGTGCGGACGACGAAGCGCTCCGAGTTGCCACCGAGCGCGGCGTGGCCGTAGACGTTGGCGTCCGAGCCGAGGTCCTCGACAAGCTCGACCACGACCGGCATGCCGCCCTCGGTCGGGCTGACCAGCTCGCAGTCCTCCGGGCGGAAGCCCACGGTGACCTTGCCGTCGCCACCCTCGGCGCGGGCCGCCTCGACCTGCTCCCGGGTCAGCGGGATGTACATCTCGGCGAACTCGGCGCCCTTCTCGTTCAGCGGAACGGTCTTGATGTTCATGGCGGGCGAGCCCATGAAGCCGGCGACGAACACGTTGGCCGGGGTGTCGTAGAGCGCGCGCGGGGTGTCCACCTGCTGGAGGACACCGTCGAGCAGCACCGCGACCCGGTGACCCATGGTCATGGCCTCGACCTGGTCGTGCGTGACGTAGACGGTGGTGACGCCCAGCTTGGCCTGCAGCGACGCGATCTGGGTACGGGTCTGCACACGCAGCTTGGCGTCGAGGTTCGACAGCGGCTCGTCCATGAGGAAGACCTGCGGCTCGCGGACGATCGCCCGGCCCATCGCGACACGCTGACGCTGACCACCGGAGAGGGCCTTCGGCTTACGGCTCAGGTACTCCTCCAACTGGAGCAGCCCGGCCGCCTCCTTGACCCGCCGGTCGATCTCCGACTTGGAGGTCTTGCGCAGCTTGAGGGCGAACGCCATGTTCTCGTACACCGTCATGTGCGGGTAGAGGGCGTAGTTCTGGAAGACCATCGCGATGTCGCGGGCCTTCGGGGGAAGGTGAGTGACGTCACGCTGGTCGATGTAGATCGAACCGGCGTCCACGTCCTCGAGGCCGGCGAGCATCCGCAGGCTTGTGGACTTGCCGCAACCCGAGGGGCCGACCAGGACGAGGAACTCCCCGTCGCCGATCTCGAGGTCCAGCTCGTTGACGGCGGGACGCTCTTGGCCCGGGTAGACCCGGGACGCCTTGGAATAGGTGACCGTAGCCATGGTGAAGCGCTTCCTTTCACCGGCAGGAACGTGCCGGACGATCCGAGTGAAGGAGCAACCGGCACGCAGCCGTGCCGGTCATCGGACGGCGCGCGGTCGCGGGGCGCCCGTCGTCGTCCGTGAGTGAACCGTAAACGCGTTTCCCCGTGCTGCCAAGGCGGGGGAACGCCGAACGTCGCGCACGGCCTACGCATTCCGGTCACTCCGGCACGGTCAGACATCAATCGACGCAGCGCCAGGCGGGCGTGCGTCGGGTTGTTGACGATTCCCGTGCCCGGGAGGGATCGCGAGCGGGATAACCGGACGTCAGTCGCTATGCTGACCTCGACACACGCGCCCCTGTAGCTCAGCTGGCCAGAGCACTCGCCTTGTAAGCGAGATGTCGCCGGTTCGATCCCGGCCGGGGGCTCCAATTCCATCAGATCTTTCCGACCGGTGCTGCCACAAGTGAGGCATTGGCGGGCATCGCTTCCCGACGTGTCGCCCGCCTGAGACAGGCGCAACCGAGGGCTCGAGCCACCTTCGGCGTCACTGTTGCCGTGCGCGAGGAAGATCCGACCATCCGCTACGGCGGATGCCCGACGCCAGCGGACCTGACGACGAAGTGCCGGGCGGTAGCCTGGGCTCCGGCGGCGAGCGGAGTGGGGCCGGGGGGTCGATGAGTCGCGCGGTGGAGGAGTCGAACCGGGCGATGCTGCGCGCCCGGGACGCGATGGACCGGGCGTACGCCGAGCCGCTGGACATTCCCGCGCTGGCCCGGATCGCGCACGTCTCGGAGGCGCACTTCATCCGTACCTTCCGGGCCACCTTCGGCGAGACCCCGCACCGCTACCTGCAACGTCGCCGGGTGGAGCGGGCCATGTCGTTGCTGATGGAGACCGACCGGGACGTGACGGACATCTGTTACGCCGTCGGCTTCGGCAGCCTGGGTACGTTCAGCCGCACGTTCCGGCAGATCGTCGGGCAGTCGCCCTCGGACTTCCGGCGTCAGCGCGTCGCGCCGGCAGGCGTGCCGTCGTGCTTCACCAAAGCCTGGACCCGACCCAGCAGTTTTGGATAAGCCGCAGGTCACGGTCTGCCTCTAGCGTCATGGGCATGACGATGAACGCGATCAGCCGCTCCCAGATCTACGTCCTCGACCAGGATGAGGCACTCGACTTCTACGTGAACAAGCTCGGCATGGAGGTCAACACCGACCAGGACCTCGGCTTCATGCGGTGGCTCACGGTCAACCTGCCCGGCGACCCTGAGCGGGAGATCCTGCTGGAGAAGCCGGGCCCGCCCGCCCTGGACCCGACGACCGCCGAGCAGGTCCGGGAGCTGCTCACCAAGGGTGCCCTCGGGGGGTACCTCTTCATGACCACTGACGACGCCCGCAAGACGCACGAGGATCTCGTGGCGAAGGGCGTCGAGATCACCGACGAGCCGACCGAGCGCCCGTACGGGATCGACTTCGGAATCAGGGACCCGTTCGGCAACAAGATCCGCATCGGCCAGATGTTCCCCCGGGCGTAGGGGCGGCGGTTCGGTCTGCCTGTCTGGCCCCTCGGTTGGCATCGGGAGGTGCGGGTCGAGCCCGTACCTCCCGGTGTGTTGAGCTGGGGCCATGGTGACCCGGCTGCTCTACCTCACCCGACACGCCGAGCAGGACCTGTCCGAGCCGAGTGGGCCGGATGCCGGCGAACCGGACACCGGCCTGTCGGAGCGCGGCCGGCGGCAGGCCATTCTGCTGGGCGAACGCCTGCGGGCCCGGCGGTTCGCCGCCGTCCATCACGGGCCGCTGCGCCGGGCCGCGCAGACCGCCGAGCTGATCGCCAAGTCGCTGCCCGAGGTTCCGGTGTACGAGACGGAGCTGGCCGGCGACCACCTTCCACACGACACGGACCCGACCGGCCTGCCGCCCGCGTACGCCGAGTTCCTCGCCCAGTTCTCGACGGCCGAGCGGGTCGACGGGCCGCGAGTGACGGCGGACGCGGTGCGGCGGTTCGCCGGCCCGGTCGGCGAGGGGCCCGCCGGCGGCGAACCCGTTCGCGAGCTGGTCGTGACGCACAGCTTCCTGATCGCCTGGCTGGTGCGGCACGCCCTGGACGCGCCGGAGTGGCGGTGGCTGGGGTTGAACTCGCACAACGCGGGTCTGACGGTCATCCGGTACAGCGCGGCCGGCCCGCCGAGCCTGATCGCCGTCAACGACGTGGCGCACCTGCCCCCGGAGCTGCGGGGCACCGGCCTGCCACCGGACTACCTGACATAGGTCTCGGTGGTCCGCAGCAGCAGCTTGACCACCGCCTGGGTGGCCGGCGGCGGGGTCCCGTCGTCCGGGCAGGTGGTGTAGCCGGTGTCGTTGCTGGCCACGGTGAGGCGGTAGTGCATGACGTCCGAGCACGTCGTCGCGGTGGTCGGCTGCCGTGCCTCGGTGGCGAGCCGGGGGTCGGTGGCCAGTCCCGCCAGGGTGCCCTGGTCGGTAGGGGTGAGCCGGCCGATGCGCCGCCCGCCGGCCCGGTCCGTCACGGTCCAGCGTCCGTCCGGCTCGACGACGATGGACTCGCCGCGTCCGGCGAAGCCACCGGAGATCCGCAACGTCACCCGGGGGGCCACACCGTCGGTCCCGGCGCTGACGGTGGGGATGGCGGTCGGTTGCGCGGTGCCGATGGTCGGGGCGGCCGGGCCGGTAGCGGTGGTGGCCGAGGGTTGGCCCGGGGTGGTGGGGGCTCGTTCGACGCTTGTGCAACCGGTCAGGAGCGCGGCCACGAGCGCGACCGTGACGGCGGTCGTCGATGCGGGTCTCATCTCCGTCGGACGCGCGGCCCGAACCGTTGGTTCCCCCCGCCAAGAGTTCCAGGCGACCGTTAGGGTCGCGGCGTCGGTGCCACGACGCCGACAACGAGAATGGCGGCGTCGCACAGGTGGCGCGGGAAGGGAGCGGACGTGTCCGACGCGGAGTTGACAGTCGAGGTGGCCGGGCCTGTCGCCACGGTTGTCATCAGCAACCCGACCCGGCGCAACGCGATGACCGCGGCCATGTGGCGTCAGCTCCCCGCACTGCTCGACCGGCTGGAGCCCGACCCGACCGTACGGGCGTTGGTGCTCACCGGCGCGGGCGACGCCTTCTGTGCGGGTGCCGACCTCGGTGACCTGGCCGAGTTGCTTGACGCCGGTGACGCCAGCATCGCGGTAGCCGCCGAGGAACGGTTGGCCCGGTTCGCCAAGCCGACGATCGCTGCCATCCGGGGCGCCTGCGTCGGCGGAGGGGCTCAGCTCGCGGTCGCCTGTGACCTCCGGATCGTCGCGGACGACGCCCGTTTCGGCGTACCCCCGGCCCGGCTCGGGCTGGTCTATCCGGCGCCGACGACGCGCCGGCTGGCCCGGCTGGTCGGCCCGTCCGCGGCCAAGCACCTGCTGTTCACCGCGGAGTTGATCGACGCCGAGCGCGCTCTGCGGATCGGCCTGGTCGACGAGGTGTTGCCCGCCGACCGGGTCGCCGCACGGGTGGACGAACTGACCGCGATCATCGCCCAGCGGTCGCCGCTGAGCATCGCCGCCGCCAAGGAGATCATCGACGAGCGGGCCGAGCCCACGCGGATCGCCTGGTGGCACCGGAAGGTGACGACCACCGGCGAGGCCCGGGAAGGGGTCGCGGCGATGAGCGAGCGGCGTACGCCCCGCTTCGCCTGGCAGCCACCGACCGGCGCCTGAGTGCCTCGGCTGCCGGGTGCATGACAACTGCTGGGTGCATGACAACGCGGAGCCGGCCGAGTCGGCGGTTGGCAACCGTTTGGCCGCCGTCGTCGATGGGTAGTTCCCGCCCCACGCGGTGATCGGGGGACGACCATGGATGCGGCAGCGACAAATCCGGACACGGCCGGGCGGAAACAACAGCGACTCCGTCTGGTTCTTGCTTTCGTGCTGCTGTCCGCCGTGGTCGGCGCGCTCGCGGTGGGTGTCGCGATTGGTGGTCAGAACACCGGCATCTTCGACGGTGAGCCGCCGCGTTGGGCCAGTAACCTCGGGCGCGTTCTGGTGATCCTCGGATTCATCGTCGAGGTGGCCGCGATCTTCTGGGCCGTACGCACCGGGCGCTTCCGGGCGAGCCGACGGTCCCCGTTGCTGACGTCGGGCTGGTCGCACGGTCGGCGGCTGGCGCGGCAGGTTCGACGCGGCACGCCCGAGGCCGACGAAGACCCGGCCCTGCTTGTGGAGACCGCCCGACAGTTCGCCGGCCAGCGCTGGTTCGTGGTGCTGGTGGCCGGGTTGGCGATGACGAGCGTCGGTCAGGCGTTCCTGGTGTTCGCGCCGTTCTTCGCGGTGATCGGTGGGTTGTTGCTGGTGATCTGGGCGGTACTGATCCTGTCGGTGGTCCGAAACGCCCGCCGGGGCGAGGAATTCCTGCGGGACCACCCGGATCTGAGTGGACGGTAGCCGCCAGCCGGTCCCACTCATCGCAATATTTCGATCCCGGGTAGCCGGTTCTCAAGCCGGTACGGCAGGCTGTCCGCTGTGCAGCGTGATCAGTTGCTTGCGGGCCGCTACCGGCTCCTGGAGCGCCTCGGCAGTGGCGGCATGTCGGCGGTGCACCGGGCGTACGACGAGGTGCTCGAACGGGACGTGGCGGTGAAGGTGCTGGTCGGGTCGGACACCGACGCCCGCCAACGGATCCGGGGCGAGGCCAAGGCCGCCGCCCGGCTGTCGCATCCGCACGTCACAGGCGTCTACGACTACGGCGAGTCGGTGGTGGACGGTGAGCAGGTCCCGTTCGTGGTGATGGAGATGCTCGGCGGTCGCACCCTCGAAAACCGGCTGGCGGCCGGGCCGTTGCCGCCGCGCGCCGGTCTGCGGGTGTGCGCGGAGGTGGCCTCGGCGCTCGCCGCAGCCCATGACCAGGGGTTGGTGCACCGCGACATCAAGCCGGGCAACGTGATGCTCACGCCGACCGGGGCGAAGGTGCTCGACTTCGGCATCGCGGCAGCCGCGGGTGCCCCGGAGATCGACTTCGAGGGGCGGCTGATGGGCACGCCGGCGTACCTGGCGCCGGAGCGGCTGCGGGCCGGCGAGGTGCTGCCGGCCAGCGACGTCTACGCCCTCGGCCTGCTGCTGCACCGGGTGCTCACCGGCCGGCTGCCCTGGCCCGCGGAGCCGCCGATCCAGGTGCGCCACCTCCACCCGCACGTCGAGCCGGACCCGCTGCCACCGATCGATGGGGTGCCGCCCGAGGTGCACCGGCTCTACCGTTGGTGCCTGGCCAACGACCCGGCGGACCGGCCGCCGGCCACGGACGCGGCGCGCATCCTGTTCGCCGCCAGCGGGGCCGCCCCCGACGCGGTTGCCGTCGCCGCCGACCCCCCGACGACCGTCGCCGAGCCGGCCAGCGCCGAGCCGGCCAGCGCCGAGCCGGCCAGCGCCGAGCCGACCGGCACCGAATCGACAGGTGGTTCGGCGGTGCGGATGAGGCGCGAGCCGTGGCGTCGACGGCGGGCCGTGCTGACCGTCGGCGGTGCCGTGATCGCCGCGCTGGCGCTGGCCGGGTCACTCGGTGACTTCAGCAATCGTCGACCAGGGCAGAGCGCCGCGCCGACCGGCAGCGGTCCGGGCACGACCACGGTGGGGATGCCCAGTAGCGAGGAGCCGACCGTCGACCTCTCCGCCGGCCCGTCTGCCGTGCCGACAAGCAGGAACGCGGCGCCCGCTACCCGGACCAGCCCGTCGACAGGTCCGGGCGGGACGCTGGCCCCGGGCTCGACGCCCACCACGGCAGGTCCGACCCCGACCAGCGCCGCGCCGACGCCCACCCCCGCCGCCGGCGTCCCTGTCGACGCGCGCGGCGGGACGGTCACCGTGCGCTGCGTGGGTAAGTCGGTCGAGGTGCTCGCGGTGGCGCTGGAGCCCGAATTCCGGGTCGAGGCGTACGACCCGGGGCCGGCGAAGCAGATCGTGGTCGAGCTGACCTCCGCAGAGCACCGCAGCGAGATCCGGGTGCAGTGCCCCGCCGGCCGCCTGAAGCCGAAGATCATGGAACGCACGGTGTAGGGGCCGACGGGTGCCGCGCCCGGAACGTACCCGGGACGCGGCCCCCCGTTCCCGCCGGCCGGTCCGTCACCGCCCGGCCAGCACCGCCCAGCCCGGGTTCACCGGCTCCCGGCGCAGCGGCATGCCCGCCTCCCTCGGCGTCCGGTCCCCCTTGCGCTGGTTGCAGGCGTAGCAGGCGGCGGTGGTGTTCCGCCAGGTGTTCCGGCCGCCGCGCGAGCGGGGCAGAACGTGGTCGATGGTGGAGGCAGGGCCGCCGCAGTAGGCGCAGCACCTGTCGTCGCGGCGCAGCACACCGGCGCGCGACCAGGCCGGCCCGGAGTTGAACCTCCACCGGGTGACCACGAAGCGGACCAGCCGCACCACCCGGGGCATCGGGAAGACCCCGATCACCCGGTCCGGCTCGGCCTCGTGGATCTCGGCAACCCGGCGGCAGAGCATGCGTACGGCGTGTTGAACGGTGACCCGGTGCAGCGGGCCGAGGTCGGCGTTGATGACGAGGACGGCGTCCACCGGGACTCCTTTCCAGATGAGGAACGGTCAGCAAGAAGCCGCCCGGTCCGGCTGTCGGACGGGGCGGCTCAGCGCGTACGGGTACGCGTCAGTCGGGCCGGCCCGCCCGGGGACCTTCCGCTCGGTAACCGTCGCCGGGCAGCGACGACGGCACGATGGTGACGTGCGACATCGTCATGAGTTGCTCCCGCGGTGGTGGTTGACCTTGCGCGCTCACGGTAGGTCGACGTGGGAGACGCCGGCAACGTATTTCGATCGGCCGGTCTCCTCGGGACGCCGTTGACGACGGGTGCGGGGAGCTGCCTTGGCCGAGGCCTGGGCGGTGGTCAGTGGCCGGTTCAGTCGCAGGGCCATCCGTGCGGTGAGTTCGCTGTCCAGCAGGGGTCGGTTGACCTCGCCGGCGACCGTCAGCGCGGGCCCGGAGACGGTCCGCCAGATCGCGGCCAGCCCGGCGCCGAGGCCCACCAGGGCGACTGTGGCCCGGGTGGTCGGTGAGCCGGCGGCCGCGGCGGCACTCACCCCGACGACCGCGAAGAGCACCAACAGCAGGGGTACCAGCACCGGCCAGAAGATGCCCCGGGCGGCCTGCGCCACCAGTCTTCGGTCCCGGATGATCAGGTTCCGGGCGATCACCGCGTAGTCCTCCTCGTCGAGCAGGTCGCGGGGGTGCAGGCCCCCGGTGAGCACGTCGCGCCAGAGGTCCCCCTGAGCGCGCAGCGCCCGGCTCAGCACGGCGGGCGTCGGTTCGGTCGGGTCCCCGTGGCCGGCCCGGTCGACAGCGCTCGCCCAGGCGGCAAGCGACCGGCGCACCACAGCTGCCGAGTACGGCGGCAGCACGCTTGCCAACTCGTCCAACCACCTGCTGATCTGGACCTGCCGGCCGCCGAACTGCCGCAGCAACGCGGTGACGTCGCCGGCTCGGACGGTGTCGGCCACCGAGCGGCCCAGTCGGTAGGCCAGCCCGACCCGGTGGTTGGCGGCCATCGCCCACCGCAGCACCTCCACGTTGAGGTCGTCGAGGGCGAGCAGCAGCGGCACCGGGTCGGCGGTGTCGGTCGGACCCAGGTCGGGGAGCAGGGTTCGGGCGGCCGACGTGTCGGGTACCGGCCCGGTGTGCCGGGTGAGGTCGGCGATCTGGGCCAGGGCGACGTCCACCCCGTCGAGGTACATCCGCATCCGCCGGTGGGCGGACATCTCGGTGAGGTTGGAGAGTTTGGCCGGTGGCACGGCTGGCCGGGCCTCGACGAAGGCGCGCGGCTCCGCCTGCTGCCCGTGGTGGTAGGCGTCCGCCATCCACCACCCCAGCCGGAGCGCGGTGACGATGCAGGCGCGCTCGTCGCGGATCAGCGGGTACGCGTCGTCGCGGCCGACCTCGTCGAGCGACGGGGCGTTCTCCGGGCCGGCGCGGTGCAGTGGTGACATCTTCCGCTGCCCTCCCGCCCGGCCGATCGACGGTTGATCATTCGAGCGTACGGCAGCGTACCGTGGCTTATGTGGCGTTTTGTCGATTTGACCACGCGCGACCGGCCAGCAGCCCACGCGGTCGGATCGAGAGCACCGGCTCGGCCGCGCCACCCTCGGCACGCAGGATGTGGTTCGCGGCGATGATCCCGGTCGCGGCCGAGCGCTCCATCAACGCGCTCGGGAAGTCCGTGGCGATGCCGTCGCCGGCCAGGTAGAGGTTCGGCGCGTCGGTGCGTACCCCCGGTCGCCAGGCGTGGCTGCCCGGCGTGAATGCCGGCGCCTGCGCCTCCACCCGGGCCCGCAGCTCCCGGACCCGCAGGTCACCGGCCTCCGGCCAGAGCGCGACAAGCTCGCGGCGCATCCGCTCGGCCAACTCCTCGGCCGGCACACCCGGCTCGCAGGCGTACGCGTGCAGCTCGATGACCGACCCACCGGTCTGCCGCGCCCAGCGCCGCGGCTCGTTCTCCAGCCGGTGGTAGAGGGTCACCGAGTCCAGAGTGGGCTGGCGGGACACACCGCTGAACACCGCCCGTTCGGCGGCCACGTCCCCGTCACACCAGTAGCGCGCCACCGCGTACGGCGGGCCGGGAGTGCCGAAGGCTGGCATCCGTGCCGCCAGCTCGGAGGCCTGCTCGGCCAGGTCCGGTGAGGCCGCGACAAGCGCGGCGAGCGCTGGCGGGTCGACGGCGAGCACGACGTGACCCGCCGGATGACTGCCTCCGTCGGTGGTCGCCACCCGCCAGCCCTCGGGGTCCCGGTGCACCCCGGTGGCGGCGCAGTTGGTCAACACCCGGCCGCCGTGCTTCTCCACGTGCCGGGTCAGCGGCTCCCAGATCGCCGTGGCGTAGTCCTCGTCGGGGCAGTCGAAGGTCAGGCCCTCCGGATTGCCGAGCAGGTAGAAGTGGAACTGGGCGACCATCTCGGCGGCCGACATCTCCGCCTCGTGGTTGAAGAACGAGTGCGAGAAGACCTCGAACAGCATCGCCCGCGCCCGGTCCGGCAGCCGCAGCGACGCCAGCAACTCGTCGGCGGTGGTGTCGTCCAGGTCGGCGTAGGTGCGCACCGGGTCGTAGCTGAGCAGTGGCAGCGCGGCGTTGCGATCCATCAGCCGCAGGTCGGCCAGGCGCAGGCTCGGGCTGCGCAGCAGCAGCGCCAGCAGGTTCGCCGGCGGGGCGGGCGGCAACCGGCCGAACTCCTCGGTCGGCCACTGCTCGCTCAGGATCGGGTAGCCCGGAATGGGCTTGAGAAAGCCCAGGTCACCGTCGATCCGGCGAAGGATGGACCGCCAGTTGTAGTACTGCCGGAAGAACGCGTGGAAGCCGTGCTCGTTCTGCTGGCTGCCGTCGGCGAGCGCCTCCGGCCAGGCACCCAGTCGACCGCCGAGCGTCGGCGCCGCCTCCAGCACCGTGACCGCCACACCCCGTTCGGCGAGCACCACCGCCGCCGACATGCCGGCGATGCCGCCACCCACCACGAGCGCCGTGGTCGGTCGCGGCACGCGGGCGGCGCCACCGCCGCCCGGGTCCACCTGGTGCTGCCGTACGCCGATCAGCCGACCAACCAGTTGGGACAGCGCCATGCGCCCCAGTCTGCCCCACCTCGGCTCAGTCGGATGGTAGGCAACGGCGGGGGCGGTCGGAGGTGGGCCAGACGTACTCCAGATCCTCCGGCACCTCGTCGCCGAACAGCGGGCGATAGTGCGCCGGGTCCTTGCGCAGCAGCGACGAGCGGTGACTCAGGTGCAGGTCGTCGCGGCCCAGCCACGGCGGCAGCTCGCCGGCCCCGGCCAACTCGTCCTGGGTCCGTACGACACCGGCCCCGCACGCGGCGGCGAGGTCGACGGTCATCGTGGTGGCGCAGGTGTCGGCCCGCCCCGGCTCGCTCCACACCGCGCACATGTCCAACCCGTAGCGGACGAGCGCCTCCTCGTACCCGGCCCACATCTTCACGGCCGGGTGGTTGCGCCAGCCGTACCCGGGTCGGGTGAGCCCGCGCAGCACCTGGATGGCCTCCACCCGCTGCTTGCCCAGCCGCTTCTGGTCCAGCGTGCGGGCGCTGGCCAGGAAGCCCGGGTACGGGAGGAACGTCTGCATGCCGCTGCTCTACCCGCCGCCGGTGCGGACATACCTGGTCACCGGGATGATCCGGACGGGGTCGCCCACCCTGGCCGTGCTGATTACGATCCGGGCATGGCGGAGCCGTGGCGGGACCGGGCGCGACGGGCGGTCGAGTGGAACTGGCGGCTGCGGTCCGTCGGTGATCCGCGCCCGCACTACGTGATCTGTGGGAAGGACGCGCTCGCCTACTACGTGGCCCGGGCGATGCTCGAATCGGAGCTGCCGGTCGGCGGGGCCCGGGTGACGGTCGTGGTGCCGGAGCGTTACCGCAGCAACGGGCCGGACGTGGCCGGGCTGCGCGGGGTCCGGGTGGTCCGCTCGGACCGCCTGGACGTGGCCACCTTCGAGGCCGCCGGCCTGGCCGGAGCGACCGGGCTGGCCCTGCTGCACCAGGACGACGTGGGCAACCTGCACGCCGCGCTCTGCGCACAGGCCGTCGACCAGCGGGTCCGCCAGGTGCTGCGGATGTTCAACGGCACCCTCGCCGACGGCGTACGCAAGCTGCTCAAGGCCCCGGTCGAGGTGCTCTCCGACGCCGAGATGGCCGCACCGGCGTTCGTGGCCGCCGCGCTCAACGAGGTCGACCCCAGCTCCTTCCAGCATCGGGACAAGACGTTGCGGGTGGCGCGGCGGGCCGACGTACGACCGCAGGACGTGGTCTGCGCGCTGGCACATCTCACCGAGGCGCAGGGGGTCGAGTTGCTGCCGGCCGAGCAGGCCGGCGCCGACCTGGTGCTCGCCGAGGCGACAGGCCAGCCACCGGGCACCGAGGTCGCCGCCCGTCGGCTGGTCCGCGCGCGTCGGCGGCGTCGCCCGGTCACCGTGGTGTTGGGCGCGGTACGCGGCTTCGCCACCCGCAAGATCGGCATCGCGGTGATGGTGGTGCTCGCGCTGATCGCGGTGTTGGGGGCGCTGATCTCCCGGGCCGAGGACGTCTCTCCGTTGGAGGCGCTGTACCTGACGCTCGTCACCACGCTCAGCGGCGCCGACCCGGACACCACCAAGACGGCGGACGCGCAGATCATGCAGGTGGTGCTCAACCTGGCCGGTTTGGCGCTGATCCCGCTGATCACCGCGGTGGTGGTGGACGGCATCGTCAACGCCCGACTGGCCCTGCACACCGGCCGGTTACAGCCCGCCCGGGCCGGGCACGTGGTGGTGATCGGCCTGGGCAACGTCGGCACGCGGGTGATGGCGCAACTGCGCGGGTACGACGTCGAGGTGGTGGCCATCGACAAGGACCCGGAGCCGCGCGGCGCCGCCCTGGCGCGCCAACTGGAGGTGCCGCTGATCGTCGGCGACGCCGCATTACCGGAGACGCTGGCTGCCGCGTCGGTGGCCGACTGTCAGGCGCTCGTGGTGGCGTCCACCGACGACGTGGCCAATCTGGAGGCTGCGCTCGCCGCCCGCGATCTCCGCGCCGACCTGCGCGTGGTGCTGCGGCTCTTCGACGGCGACTTCGCCGAACGGGTGGAGGAGACCTTCGCGCTCGGGGTGTCCCGATCCGTCTCCTACCTGGCCGCCCCGGCCTTCATCGGGGCGCTCACCGAACGCGCCGTGATCAGCACCATCCCCGTCGACAGGCACGCGCTGCCGGTCGCCGAGGTGCCGGTCGCTCCCAACTCCGGGCTGGACGGCCGACCGCTGGATGTGGTCAACCGGGACGGGCAGGTCCGCCTGATCGCCCGCACCCCGGCGGGCGGGGCCAGGACGATCTGGTGGAAGGACCTCGACCCTCGGCAGGTGATCTTCGCCGGGGACCGACTGACAGTTGTCGCCCGGCGGCGCGGGCTGGATTGGCTGACCCGGCAGTGCGCCCCGCCGGCTCACCCGTTCACGGTGCCTCGGCCAGCCGGGTCGGTGCACGGCGGAGTGCACACCCCGGCGGCGGCTCCGTCGGTGCCGGGCCAGACGGAGTCGGGGATCGGCTCGGCACATCCCGTTCCTCCGGGCGGGGATGCGCCGCCGACCAACGGCGGTCAAGCTGACGAACGGGAGCCGACCCGCCGGCACGACGGGATCGCCGAGGTGAGCTGAGCCGCTGACCCTCCCAGATCGGCAACGTCGGCGGATCGGTAAGCAGACGACGGCCGGGGGTGGGCGACAATCCATCACATGCGTTTCCGCATCCTGGGGCCGACCCAGGTGGTGCTGGCCGACGGGCGAGAGGTGCCCGTGGGTGGTCCGCGGCTGCGCTCCCTGCTCGCGCTCCTGCTGCTCGACGCGGGCCGGGTGGTTCCCGCCGAGCGGCTGATCGACGGCCTGTACGGAGAGCACCCGCCCCGGGGCGCGGCAAACGCGCTCCAGTCCCAGGTGTCGCGACTGCGCCAGGCCCTGCCCGCCGACCACGACCTGATCGAGTTCCACCCGACCGGTTACCGCCTGGCGGTGCACACCGACGAGGTCGACGCGTACCGGTTCGAACGGCTCGTCGAGGCGGGGCGACGCGCGCTCGTCGACGGTGACTGGCCTCGCGCGGCGGCGGTGTTGCGGGAGGCGCTGGAGCTGTGGCGTGGTCCCGCTCTGGCCGACGCCACCGGCGCGGCCGCGCCGGCGGCCCGGTTGGACGAGCTACGGCTGGCCGCCGTCGAGGATCGGATCGAGGCGGACCTGGCGTTGGGCGCCGACGGCGCGCTTGTCGCCGAGCTACGGGAGTGGGTCGTCGCGCATCCGTTGCGGGAGCGCCTGCGCGGGCAGCTCATGCGCGCCCTGGCCGCGCTGGGGCGGCCGGCGGAGGCGTTGGCCGAGTTCGAGGAGGCCCGGCACACGCTTGCCGAGCAGCTCGGCGTCGACCCGTCGGCGGAGCTGGCCGCGGTCCACGTGGCGGTGCTGCGCGGTGCGGAACGCTCGTCGGCCGAAGCGACGCTGCCGAGTCAGCTCACCACCTTCGTCGGACGCGAGGAGGAGCTGAAGCGGGTCGGTGACCTGCTGGGCGGGCGGCGACTCGTCACCCTCACCGGTCCCGGAGGTGCCGGCAAGACACGCCTGGCCATCGAGGCTGCGAGCCGGGTCGACGGTGAGGCCCGTTTCGTCGAGCTGGCCGGGCTGGCCGACGGCTCGGACGTCCCGCAGGCGGTGCTGAGCGCGCTCGGCCTGCGCGACGCGGGCCTACGTGCCCCGGCCGAGCCGGGCCGGCAGGCAGTCGACAGGTTGGTCGAGGCGCTCGCCCAGCGGCGACTGCTGCTGGTCCTCGACAACTGCGAGCACGTCCTCGTCGAGGCGGCCCGGCTGGCGGCCCGGTTGCTGAGCGCGTGCCCGACGTTGCGTGTCCTGGCCACCAGTCGGGAGCCGCTCGGGCTGGCCGGGGAGGCGCTGTGCCAGCTGTCCGGGCTCACCGTGCCACCGCTCGGCGCGTCCGCGCTCGCCGTCGACGACTACGCGGCGGTCGGGCTCTTCGTTCAACGGGCCGTCGACGTCGCGCCCGACTTCACCGTCACGCCGGCAAACGTCGAGGCGGTGCTGCGGATCTGCCGCAGCCTCGACGGCCTGCCGTTGGCGATCGAGTTGGCCGCCGCGCGTCTACGGGCGCTCTCCGTCGCCGAGGTGGCCGCCCGTCTCGACGACCGGTTCCGGCTGCTGTCGACGGGCAGCCGGGCCGTGTCGCCGCGACACCGCACCCTGCGGGCCGTTGTCGAGTGGAGTTGGGACCTGCTCGACGACGCCGAACGAAAGGTGGCCCGGCGGCTGACCGTCTTCGCCGGCGGTGCCACGCTCGAAGCGGCCAACCGGGTCTGTGACCTGCCCACCTCCGAGTTCGTCGACGCGCTCACCGGCCTTGTCGACAAGTCCTTCGTGGAGATGGCCGGCGGCCGCTACCGGATGCTCGAGACGGTGCGGGCCTTCTGCGCCGAGCGTCTCGCCGAGGCCGGCGAGGCGGACCAGCTCCGTCGCGCGCACACCGCGTACTTCCTGGAACTCGCCTGGACCGCGAGCGACCACCTCCGGTGCGCGGAGCAACTGCACTGGCTGCGACGCCTCGACGCGGAACGGGACAACCTGCACGCGGCGTTGCGCCGGGCCACGGCCGCCGGTGACGCGTCCGACGCGGCCGGAATGGTCGCGGCCCTGTCGTTCTTCTGGTGGCTGCGCGGCATGCGGGGAGAAGGGGCCCGGCTCGCCGCCGACGTCCTCGAACTGCTCGGCACCGAAGCACCGCCGGGGCTGAGCGAGGAGTTCGCCCTCTGCGTCTACAACGCCGCGCTCGCCGGCTCCGGTCACCTGCCGTTGGTCGGGACGCAGCAGTCCGTGATCCGTAGCCTCGACCGGCCGCCCCGGCAGCCGTTCCTGCTGTACCTGTCGGGGATCTCGACCGGACCGCCGTCCGGAGGCGCGGACGATGTCGACGAGCTGATGGGGGAGCTGCGGCGGCTGGTCGGCCCGGGAGACGTGTGGGTCAACGCGCTCGGCGCGATGGGCAGCGGCTCGGCGCTGATGTGGAGCAACGACTGGGACCGGGCCGGGACCGCGCTGGCCACCGCGCTCGACGGCTTCCGGAGCACGGGGGACCGGTGGGGCACCATGATCACGCTTGGCGCGCTCGGTGAACTGGCCGCCTGGCAGGGCGATCCGGTGGCGGCGGCCGCTCACATGGACGAGGCCATGGGCCTGGTCGAGGCGCTCGGTTCGGCCGTCGACCAGGCCGACATGCTGCGTACCCGGGGGGAGATCAGGCTGCGTGCCGGTGACCTCGCGGCGGCGCACGACGACTTCGCAGGTGCGTTGCTCCTCGCGCAGCGCAGCGGCGCGCCCGAGTTCGTGGCCAGCGCCCGCCTCGGCCTCGCCCAGGTGGCGCGGAGGCGCGGAGACCTGGCCGAGGCGAGGCGGTTCTGCGAGGAGGCGTTGGCCGGCGGGCTCACCGGCTGGTACGTCGGCGAGGCCGCCCGTGCGGAGATCATTCTCGCCCTCGCCGAGATCACCAAGGCCGAGCAGGCCGGTGCGCGGCCGTCAGCGGACGGTGCGTGATCCGTCAGCGCCCGAACGCACCGTGGGGGCATGACGACATTCGAAGTGGTCGCCGAAGGTCTGGGCAAGCGGTACGGCCCGACCCGCGCGCTCGACACGTTCGACCTCACCGTGCCGACCGGCACGGTCCACGGACTGCTGGGACCGAACGGCGCGGGCAAGACGACGGCCGTACGGATCCTCACCACGCTGCTGCGCTTCGAAACGGGAAGGGCGACCGTGGCCGGGTACGACGTGCTGCGCCGGCCGGACGAGGTGCGCGCCCGGATCGGGCTGACCGGGCAGTACGCCGCGGTCGACGAGATCCTCAGCGGCCGGCAGAACCTGGAGCTGTTCGGCCGGCTGTTCCGCCTCGGCCGACGGGAGGCCCGTCGACGCGCCGACGAACTGTTGGAACGGTTCGGGCTCGACGAGGCCGCGAGCCGCTCCGCCGGTGAGTACTCGGGTGGCATGCGCCGCCGACTGGACCTCGCCGCAAGCCTGATCCGTACGCCACGGGTGCTCTTCCTGGACGAGCCGACCACCGGCCTGGACCCGCGCAGCCGCAACCAGGTCTGGGACCTGGTCCGTGGTCTGGTGGCGGACGGGACCACGGTGCTGCTCACCACGCAGTACCTGGAGGAGGCCGATCAGCTCGCCGACCGGATCTCGGTGATCGACGCCGGTCGGGTGGTGGCCGAGGGCTCGCCGGACCAGCTGAAGGCGATGACCGGTGGCGACCGGATCGAGGTGGTGGTCCGCGAGGCGGCCGAGCTGAGCCGCGCCGGCCTGCTCGTCGCGCCGATCTGCGGCGCGGAGCCCGAACTCGACCCGGAGGTCCGACGGCTCAGCGTGCCGGTGGTCGATCGGGTCGCCGGCCTGGTCGACGTGGTACGCGCGCTTGACGACGCCGGGATCGCGGTCGAGGACATCGGCCTGCGGCGCGCCACGTTGGATGAGGCGTTCCTGCACCTGACCGGGCACCGGCCGGACGAGGCTCGGGAACCCGTCGCCGCCGGACGAGAGGTGGACGTGGCATGACCACAGCTGTGGCCGACGGCTGGACGATGACCAGGCGGAACATGACGCACGTGGTCCGCGCGCCGGAGGAGCTGATCCTCTACTTCTCGCTGCCGATCATGTTCGTGCTGGTGTTCGGGTACGTGTTCGGCAGCGGCATGCAGGTGTCCGGTGGTGGCAGCTACCGGGAGTTCCTGCTGCCCGGGGTCTTCGTGATGACGATGCTGTACGGGCTGGGGGCGACCGCTACCGGCGTGGCGCTGGACCTCAGCCGGGGCGTGGTCGACAGGTTCCGGTCGATGCCGATGGCACGGTCCGCCCTGATGACCGGTCGCAGCGCCGCCGACCTGCTGCGCGCCCTGCTGGAGATGTCCACCCTCCTGGTCTGTGGGCTGCTGGTCGGGTGGCAGTGGCGACTGGGTGCGGGCAAGGCGTTGCTCGCCGTCGGTCTGCTCCTGCTGCTGCGGATCGCGATCACCTGGGTCGGGATCTACCTGGCGTTGCTGGTCCGCAACCCGGACACGGTCGGTGTGATCGTCTTTCCGGCGGCGTTCCCGTTCACCGCGATCTCCAACGTCTTCGTGTCGCCCGAGCTGATGCCGTCGGTCATCGGGACGATCTCGGAGTGGAATCCGCTGTCGGCCACCGTGGCGGCGATCCGGGAACTGTTCGGCAACCCGGGCCTGGGCGGCGACTCCTGGCCGGCAGAGCACGCCATGCTGTTGGCCGTGCTGTGGCCGGTGCTGCTGATCGCGACGTTCGCCCCGTTGGCCGTGCGCCGCTACCGGCGGTTGAGCCGATGATTGGGCCACCTGCCCGGGTCAGCGGCGGGCCCGCAGCGCGTAGAGGGCGGCACCGACGGCGAGCACACCGAAGCCGGCGAGGACGCTGCCCAGCGGCAGGTTGACCGCCAGCAGCAGACAACCGAAGAGCCCCAGACCGGCGAGCCCCCGGACCGGCAACCGCCGGTCCGGGTCCCGGCCCAGGGTGAGCGCCGCCGCGTTGGTGATCGCGTAGTAGACCAGCACCGTGCAGCTGGAGAAGCCGATCGCTGCGCGTACGTCGCCGAGCAGCACCACCACGACCACCACGGCGGCCACCGCCAGCTCGGCCCGGTGCGGCACCTGGCGCACCTGGTGCACGACGGCCAGCGCGCCCGGCAAGTCCCGGCGGCGGGCCATGGCCAGGGTGGTCCGACCGACCCCGGCGACCAGGGACAGCAGCACCCCGAGGACCGCGACGGTGGCCCCGGCGCGGACCACCCACGCCAGGCCGGGCAGCCCGGCGGCGGTCACCACGTCGACCAGGGGCGCGGCGGATCCGGCCAGCCGGTCGGCGCCCAGCACGCCGAGCGCGACCACGGCCAGCACCAGGTAGATCACGAGCACCACCCCGAGCGCCAGCGGCACCGCGCGGGGGATGGTCCGCTGCGGGTCGCGGACCTCCTCGCCGAGCGTGGCGATCCGGGCGTACCCGGCGAAGGCGAAGAACAGCAACCCGGCGGCGGTGAGCACCCCCCGCGCCGAGCCGCCGGGTTCGCCGAGCCGCTCCAGGCGCACCGACCCGCCGACCACACCGACCACGGTGACGAGGACCAGCACCGCGAGCACCAGCGCAACCAACGCCCTGGTCACGGCGGCGGTCTTGCCGATGCCGCGCAGGTTCACCGCGGTCACCGCGAGCACCGCGCCGGCGGCGACCAACCGGGCCTGGCCCGGCCAGAGGTACGCCCCGACGGTCAACGCCATCGCCGCGCAGCTCGCCGTCTTGCCGACCACGAAGCCCCAACCGGCCAGGAAACCGGCGAACGGCCCGAGGCGTTCCCGGCCGTAGACGTAGGTGCCGCCGGACTCCGGGTACCGGGCCGCCAGCCGCGCCGAGCTTGTCGCGTTGCAGAACGCGACGAAGCCGGCCAGCACCAGCGCGGGCAGCAGACCGGCACCGCCGGCCGCCGCCACGGCCGGGCCGAAGACCACGAAGACGCCCGCGCCGAGCATCGAGCCCAACCCGATGACGACCGCATCGGGTACGCCCAGCCGCCGCGCCAGTTGATCCACGAGCCGAGACCCTAGGGGTACGAGGTGAACGGCCGGTCCCACGCGCGTAGCCGCCCCGGAAGCGGCAGGCCGTCCCAGGGCACCCGGTGCAACAGTCGGTCCAGGAAGAGCCCCAACAGCAGGGCCGCCACGCCGTCGGTGAGCCAGTGGAAGTTCAGGTAGGTCGTGGTGACCAGGAGGATCGCCGGTGGGGCGAATCGGATCAGCCGGTGCACGGCTGGGTGCAGTCGCCCGGACGTCAGCGCGGTCAGCAGGACGGCTATCACCCCGTACCAGACGATCGCGTTGGCGACATGCCCGGACGGGTAGGACAGGTCGTACTCGGTGGGCGGCAGATCGTTGAAGATCCGGACCGACTGGGTCGGCGGCAGATCCGAGCTGGGCGCGGCCCGGTCGGTCAGGACCTTCAGCGGCCCGACCGTCAGATACAGGAGCACGAACGCCCCGGCGAGCAGCAGTAACGGCCGGACCGTGCGGGCCCGCCAGGCCACGGCGATGCCGAGCGCCGCCGAGATCGGCATCAGCAGCCAGCCACCCTGCCCGAGGAAGTTGAACACCCGCGCCGTCCAGTAGACCGGCGCCGGGTGATGGGCGTAGGCCCACTCCCGGACCGCCAGGTCCAGACCGAGCAGGGCACCTCGGGCGAGCGCCAGGGTCACCGCGCCGAACCCGACCAGCAGCAGCGCGTCGAACCACCACCCGGCCGGGCGGACGGGCCGTAGCCGCAGGTCACGTCGTACCGCCGTGGGTTTGAGCACGCGACCACGCTACCGGCCCGACGCGAGGCCGGGGCGATCGGCGCTGTGGGCCCAACCACGATCAGAGGCGGATGCGGGGGGCGACACGTCATGCTTGTGCCCGTGCGGATCACGTCAGCCCTCGTGGATCCGGCGCTGCTCGACCTGCCCTGGTCGACACCGCTGGAGGAGTGGCCTGCCCAACACCTGGTGGCGCTGCCGCAGGGCATCTCCCGGCACATCGTCCGGTTCGTCCGGTTGGGCGACTACGTGTACGCCTTCAAGGAGACCCGCGAGCGGATCGCCGAGCGGGAGTACGACCTGCTCCGGGCCCTGGAGCGGATCGACTTCCCGTCGGTCGAGGCGGTGGCGGTGGTCGCCGACCGGCAGACCGAGGACGGGGAACCCCTCGAATCGGTGCTGATCACCCGGCACCTCCAGTTCTCGCTGCCGTACCGGGCGCTCTTCTCACACACCCTGCGGCCGGAGACGATGAGCCGGCTGCTCGACGCGCTCGCCGCCCTGATCGTGCGAATGCACCTGACCGGCTTCTTCTGGGGTGACTGCTCGCTGTCGAACACGCTGTTCCGGCGGGACGCGGGCGCCTTCGCCGCCTATCTGGTGGACGCGGAGACGGGCGCCCTGCACAACTCGCTCTCCAACGGTCAGCGTGGCGAGGACCTGGAGATCGCCCGGGTGAACATCTTCGGTGAGGCGCTGGACCTGCAGGCCGCCGGGCTGCTGCACGAGTCCATCGACCCGGAGGTGGTCTGCGAGGAGGTCGTGCAGCGCTACGAGCGGCTCTGGCACGAGATCACCTACGAGCAGGCGATCGAGCGGGAGGCGCGGCGCGACATCGAGGGCCGGATCCGCCGCCTCAACGAGCTGGGTTTCGACGTGGCCGAGGTGGCCATGTCCTCAATCGACGGAGGGCGCTTCCTGGTTCGGCCGAAGGTCGTCGACGCCGGCTACCACACCCGCCGGCTACTGCGGCTCACCGGCCTGGACGCCGAGGAGAACCAGGCCCGCAAGCTGCTCAACGACCTCGACGCCTACCGGGCCGAGAGCGACCTGACCGACGAGCAGCAGGCCGCCCACCGCTGGCTCACCGAGGTCTTCGAACCGGTGGTCCGGGCCGTCCCCGCGCACCTGCGCCGCAAGCTGGAGCCGCAGGAGCTGTTTGCCCAGATCATCGAGCACAAGTGGCTGCTCTCCGAGCAGGCCGGCCGGGACGTCGGGATGCGCCACGCGGTCCAGTCGTACCTGGCCGACGTGCTGGTGCACCGCCCCGACGAACAGGCCGTCCTCGGCGTGGACGTCCCCAGCCTCAGCTGAGGCCCAGCCCGGTCGTCCGGGGCCCGGTGTTACTCCATCCAGGAGCCTCCGCGCAGCACCCGTACCACATTGAGGTCGTCGTCGAGCACCACCAGGTCGGCGCGGAGGCCCACCTGGAGGGACCCGACCCGGTCGCCCAGACCGATGGCCCGTGCCGGGGTGGTGGCCACCATCCGGGCGGCGTCGGCGATCGGGATTCCGGCATTCACGGCGTGCCGCAGGGCGGCGTCCATGGTCAGGGTGCTGCCGGCGATAGCGCCGTCGCGGGCCAGTCGGGCCACCCCGTCGGCCACGGTGACCGCCTGGCCACCAAGCTCGTACTCGCCGTCGGCCATTCCGGCGGCGGCCATCGCGTCGGTGATCAGCGCGGCGCGGTCCGGGCCGGCGGTCGCCGTGGCGAAGGTCAGCGTGCCGTCGTGCAGGTGCACCCCGTCGGCGACCAGCTCGCAGATCACGGTGGGCGCGTCGAGCAGGGCCACCACCGGCCCGGGCTCGCGGTGGTGCACCGGGCGCATCCCGTTGAACAGGTGGGTGCCGACACTGGCACCTGCGGCGACCGCGGCGCGGGTCTGGTCGTACGTGGCGTCGGTGTGGCCCACCGCCGCCACCACCCGCTGCGCGGTGAGCAGCTTGATCGCCTCCAGCGCACCGTCGCGCTCCGGGGCGAGGGTGACCATCCGGATCGCGCCCCGGCCCAACTCGATCAGCTCGGTCAGCTCGTCAGTCGACGGGTCACGCAGGTACTCCGGGTTCTGCGCGCCACAGCGGGCGGCCGACAGGTACGGCCCCTCGAAGTGGACCCCCGCCAACACGCCCTCGTCGACAAGCGGGGCGAACGCCTCGGTGGCCGTACGCATCAGCGAGAAGGGCGCGCTGACCAGGCTGGCCAGCAGCGTGGTCGTACCGTGTGAGAGGTGGAAGTCGGCCGCCGCGCGGGCCTCGTCGGCGTCCCCGGTCGTGAAGGTGTGCCCGCCACCGCCGTGCGTGTGCATGTCGACGAAGCCCGGCAGGATCCAGTGCCCGTCACGCACCGACGGATACTCGGCCACCGCGGTGATCCGGTCCCCGTCCCACTCGACGCAGCCCTGTCGGACGACTCCGGTCGGGGTCACCACTCGGCCGTTCACCCGTACGGTCATCGATTCTCCTGACGGTCACGGACACCCACGGCGTCCAGGGCGAGCAGGGCGGCACCGAGGCAACCGGCCTCGTCGCCAAGGGCTGCCGCGACCAACTGCGGCTCCCGGTGAAAGGTCATCCGTTCGTGCAGCGCCGCGCGCAACGGGGTCAGCAGGCGGTCGCCGGCCTGGGCCAGGCCGCCCCCGAGCACGATCGTCGCCACGTCGAACAGCGCCTGCCCGCTGGCGAGGCCATCGGCGAGCGCCTCGACCGCCTCCCGCCAGACCTGGCCGGCGAGCGGTTCGCCGGCGGCTGCCCGCTCGGCCACCTCGGCCGCGGTCACCGACTCGTCGGCGGACTCGCCGGCCAGTTCCGCGTAGCGGCGGCCGATCGCGGCGGCCGACGCGACCGCCTCCAGGCAGCCGGGCCGACCGCAGCCGCAGCGCGGACCGTCGGGCCGGACCAGGATGTGGCCGATCTCCCCGGCGGCGCCGTGCGCCCCCACGGCCGCCACGCCGTCGACGACGTGCGCGGCGGCGATGCCGGTGCCGATCGCCACGAACAGCACGTGCCCGGTACCCCGTCCGGCACCGAGCCGGGCCTCGGCGAGACCACCGACGCGTACGTCGTGGCCGAGCGCCGTCGGCAGGCCGAGCCGCGTCACCGTCAGGTCCCGCAGGGGTACGTCCCGGAAGCCCACGTTCGCCGACCAGACCGCGACTCCGCGCGCCTCGTCCACCACTCCGGGCACGGCGATGCCGACAGCGATCGGGGTGAGCCCGTCGGCGCGGGCCTTGTCGGCAAGCCCACCGGCCACGTCCAGGATGGTGGCCACCACGGCAGCCGGGCCACGTGCGGCCCCGGTGGGGTGCCGCTCGGTGCCCACCACGACGCCGTCCGGTCGGACCAGGGCGCACTTCATGCCGGTGCCGCCGACGTCGAGCGCAACCACAACGCGGTCGTCGCTCATGGCGATGTCTCGGTTCGCGACTGCGGGGCTCGCAACCCCGGCTCACTCCTCGCGCTCACGCGAGTACCACGGACCGGGTCAGGTGTCGGGGCGCGTCCGGGTCGAGGCCCCGGCTGGTCGCCAGCGCGACAGCGAAGCGCTGGGCCAGGATCAGGTCGGCCATCGGGTCGACCGGGGTACGGCCGGCGGACCAGCTGCCGAGCACCGTGCGCCAACCGTGCGTGCGGCTGTGCACGAAGGCCGCGCCGGTGGCGGCCACGTCCTCGGGCAGCCCGTCGGGCAGCTCACCGAACGCCCAGACCAACCGCCCCGGCGCGGCGACCGAGATGGGCCCGTGTCGGTAGTCCATCGCCGGGTACGCCTCGGCCCAGAAGGTGGCCGCCTCGCGGCACTTCAGCGCCGCCTCCTGGGCCAGGCCGACCGTCCACCCCCGACCGAGGAAGGTGGCCTGCTCGATGGTGGCCGGGTCGATCGGCAGCGGAGATCGCACCGCCACCTCGGCGTCGGCGGCGAGTGCGCTCACCGGGTCGCCGAGCTGGGCCCGGAGCAGGGCCAACGCGGTGGTCGCGAAGCGGGTCTGCACCACCGACCGCTCGTCGGCGAAGGGCATGGTCACGGTTGCGGCGGCCAGGTGGACCGCCGGGGACGCGGGATCGCCGACGATGACGGTGGTGGGTGTCTGGCCGCGCAGTGCGGCGAGCAGCTCCAGCACCTCGGTGGTGGTGCCGGAGCGGGTGATCGCGATCAGCCGGTCGTAGCGGCGCCCGGCGGGGAACTCGGACGCCTGGAACGCGTCGGTCTCACCCTGGCCGGCCTGCTCGCGGCGGGCCGCGTACGCCATCGCCATGAACCACGACGTGCCGCAACCGACGACGGCGACCCGCTCACCGGGGCGCGGCAGGTCGCCGCGGACCACCTCGGCCAGGCTGGCCGCCTCCCGCCAGCAGTCGGGTTGGCTCGCGATCTCCGCGTCCACGTACGCCATGGCAACTCCTCGCAGGCCGGGCTGTGCGCAATACGGCTCGTTACCGCCGCATTTCGCGCGTTATTCTGCGCGAACGCTGGTGACCATGGCAACCGGTGGGCCGATCGCGCAGGTCAGCCTTTTGCGCCAGCCTAGTTTTGCGCACTAGTGTGCACGCAATCAATCACCGTCCGTGCAGTTGCTTGAAGGGCCCCCGCAGTGGACCGGTACGCCAGATGGAACGCCCTGCTCGAGATGCTGACCGACAACGGTCGGGTCAGCGTGGAGGCGGCAGCCGAGCGGCTGGACGTCTCCCAGGCCACCATCCGGCGTGACTTCGACCAGCTCGCGCAGCAGCAGATGATCACCAGGACCCGGGGTGGCGCGGTCGCGAACGGCGTGTCGTACGACCTGCCACTGCGCTACAAGACGGCCAAGCACTCGGCCGAGAAGCAGCGGATCGGAGCAGCCGCCGCGGCGCTCGTCACGCCGGGCACCGTGGTCGGCCTGAACGGCGGCACCACAAGCACCGAGGTGGCGAGGGCGCTCGCCGTACGACCGGATCTGAACACCAGCGCCGAGGGTGCCCAGCTCACCGTGGTGACCAACGCGCTGAACATCGCAAACGAGCTGCTGGTCCGATCCCGGATGAAGGTCGTGGTGGCCGGCGGTGTGGTGCGCCCGAAGTCGTTCGAGCTGGTCGGCCCGCTTGGCGGGGCGCTGCTGCGCGAGGTCACCCTGGACGTCGCCCTGCTCGGGGTGGACGCGATCGATCCGCAGCTCGGCGCCGCCGCCCACCACGAGGGGGAGGCGGCGATGAACAACCTGATGGTGGCCCGCGCCAAGCGCGTGGTGATCATCGCGGACTCGTCCAAGCTGGGGGGTCACGCCTTCGCCCGGATCTGCCCGGTCGAGCGGGTGGAGACGCTTGTGACCGACTCCGGTGCCGCGCCGGAGGTGGTGGACGCGTTCCGCGCCGCAGGCGTACAGGTCGTCTGCGCCTGATCGGTCACGCTCCGTCGATGATTTAGCCTGATCGGCGCGTCACTGCATACCGCGTATTGCGCGCTCCTGCATACCGCGTATGGTGTCGGCTGTCACGCCCATTCATCGGGGGAGGTGCAGCTTGCCAGCTGTCCTGGAGATCGAAGGTCTACGTAAGACGTACAAGAGTCGTCGACGCGGCACCCGCAACGCGCTCGACGGCTTCGACATGCGGGTCGACGCGGGGCAGGTGCACGGCTTCCTGGGCCCCAACGGGTCCGGCAAGACCACTACGCTGCGTACCCTGCTCGGCCTGATCCGACCCGACGGCGGCCGGATGTCGCTGCTCGGGCACGAGGTTCCCGACTCGCTGCCCACCGTCGCCGGCCAGGTCGGCGCGATCGTGGAGAGCCCGCAGTTCTTCCCGCACTTCACGGCACGGGACACGCTGTCCCTGCTCGCCGGGGCGGGCGAGGTGCCGACCTCCCGGGTCGACGAGGTGCTCGAACTCGTCGGGCTGCGCGACCGGGCCGGCGAACGGGTCAAGACGTACTCGTTGGGCATGAAGCAGCGGCTCGCCGTGGCCTCGGCCCTGCTGAAGAACCCGAAGCTGCTCATCCTCGACGAGCCGGCCAACGGCCTCGACCCGGGCGGCATCCGGGAGATGCGTACGTTGATGCGCACCCTCGCCGAGTCCGGAATGACAGTGGTGCTGTCCAGCCACATCCTCGGCGAGATCCAGCTGATCTGCGACTCGGTCACGATCATCTCGCTCGGTCGACGGGTCGCGTTCGGCCCCGTCGACGAGGTGCTCGCGCAGCACTCGTCCGGCGCGGTCCGGATCCGGCTGGAGGCGGTCAGTGACCTGCCGATCGCCACCGAGGCGCTCACCCAGGCCGGAATCCGGGTGACCGGTCACCCGGACCACCTGATGCTTGCCGGCGTCGACAAGCCGGCGTCGGTGACGCGGCTGCTCGCCGAGAAGAACCTCTACGTCAGCGAGTTGGCGCCGATCGCCGTCGATCTGGAGAGCGTCTTCCTCGAACTGACCGCCACCGCGCCGGTACCCGGCCAGCACCGGCAGGTCGACGAGTCCACGAAGGTCGGCGGGACGGGTCAGCCCGGTCCCGCCGGGGGAGGGTGGGGCGCGTGAGCCTCTTTCGTACGGAGCTGCGCCGGCTCACCAAGCGGCGCTTCACCCGCTACTCGACACTGCTCGGCCTGCTCGTGCTCGTCGCGGTGGTGGTCGGGGTGTTCTTCACCAACCAGAAGATCGACGCCGGCCAGCTGGCCCGGGCCGAGCGTCAGGCCGACCAGCAGTACCAGGAGCAGGTGCGCTGGAGCGAGCAGGAGCGCGCGGAGTGCGAGAAGGCCAAGACGTCGGGTACGGCGACCGACGGCCGGTACCCGGACGACTGCTCGGTGATCACGCCCCCGGCGCGGGACCAGATCGAGGCGGAGTGGTTCCTGCCCTCGACGTTCGACTTCAGGGAGACGTTCGACGAGACGCTGATTCCGTTCGCGGCGATCCTCGCGCTTGTCGGGTTCGTGGTCGGTGCGTCCTTCGTCGGTGCCGAGTGGAGCACCGGCGGCATGATGAACCTGCTGCTCTGGCGGCCTAAGCGGCTCACCGTGCTGCTCACCAAGCTCGCTGCGCTGCTCACCGGCATCCTGGCGGTGACGCTCCCGGCCGCGGTGCTGTGGTTCGCCGGGTTCTGGGCGGTCGCCACGTTCCGCGGCAGCACCGAGAAGATGACCTCCGGGGTGTGGCAGTCGTTCCTGCTGACAGGTCTGCGCGGAGTGGCGCTGGTGTTGGTGCTCACCACCATCGGCTTCGCCCTCGCCTCGTTGGGTCGGCACACCGCGATGGCCCTCGGTGGCGTGGTGGCGGTGATGGTGGTCGGCCAGTTCGGTCTGGGCATCCTGCTGGGGATGGCGGGCGTGCGGTTCGCCGAGGCCTGGCTGCTGCCCACGTACATCCTGGCCTGGATGACGAAGACGGTCACCCTGCAGGACTGGAACTCCTGCAACGCGACCTACTACGGCGAGTGCGAGCCGGCGAAGATGGACATCACCTGGCAGCAGTCCTCAGTGCTGCTCTCGGTCTCGGTGGTGGTGATCCTCGGGGCGGCGCTCTGGACCATGCGTCGCCGCGACATCACCTGATTCCGGTACTCGACTGATCTCAGTGCTCGACGCGAAGGCCCTCGGCTCCTGCGGGGGCCTTCGTGTCGTCGTGGGCGCGACAGGTTCGCGACGTTCGCGCTGCCGGCCGCGCCGGCTGGTGCGACCCGGATCGTCCCTGGCTAGGCTGAGTGTCATGTCCGCCGACGCCACCCCGGCCACGCCCGAGCCGTCCACCGACGCTCGTCCGGGCGACGCCCCGGGTGCTGTCGGGCCGGCGGTCCCGACGCCGCGGCCGGCACCGCCGATCGAGAGCACCGACGATTCCGAACCGGACGATGGCGCCGACGTCCCACCCAGCGGGCCGGCACCCGGGCTCACCGAGCGGGAGAGGGCCATCCTCGCCTTCGAGCAGCAGTGGTGGCGGCACGCCGGCGCCAAGGAACAGGCCGTCCGGGACACCTTCGGGATCTCGTCGACCCGGTACTACCAACTGCTCAACGGTCTGCTGGACAATCCGGCAGCCCTCGCCGCCGACCCGGTCCTGATCAGCCGTCTCCGCCGCCTGCGCTCCTCCCGAGCCCGCAACCGCCGCCGCTAAACCCCCGCACGCCGCCTCCCCGCGCCGCCCGCCTCGCCCCGCCCGCCCCGCCCGCCTCGCTGATCTTGCAGATTCTGTCGCCGCTTCGTGGTCTTCTGGGGCTTTTGTCGCTACACAAAGTGCAAGATCGCGCAGGTGGGCGGGGCGGGCGGCGCCGGCAGAGCGGGCGGGGCTCGCGGGCGGGTGGGCTGGCTGCATGGCGGGTGGTGGGGCGGGTAGGCGGGTGGCGTTCCGGGGTCGCCTGCGGCCTCGGGCCCAGGAAGGGAGCGGGGTATGACGGCAACGAACCAGAGCGGCACAGGAGAGCAGGGGGAGACGCATGCGGCCGCCGACGACCTTCGACAGCGCTGACCCGAGCGGTGCGCCGGGGCTGGCGTCGGTGATGCGGGTACGCTCCGCGTCCGCGCCAGCCCCGGGCCGGCCGGTCAACGAGGATCTGGTCTTCCGGTTCGGCCCGTTGGTCGGTGTCCTGGACGGCGCGACGGTGCCGGACGGCTTCGACACCGGCTGCGTGCACGGTCCCGAGTGGTACGTCCGGCACCTGGCCGCCCGGCTCGGCGTCGCCGAGGCGGTACGCCCCGCCGCCCGGCTGACCAGCAACCTGGCCGCGGCCATCCTGGCGGTACGCGCCGACCACGGCGGGCAGTGCGACCTCGACCATCCGGGCACCCCGTCCAGCACCGTCTGCCTGCTGCGGGAGTGCGGTGACCAGGTGGACTATCTGGTGCTCTGCGACAGCCCACTCGTCCTCGACATGGGCGGGCAGGTGAGCGTGGTCACCGACAACCGGCTGGATACGGCGATGGCGGAACTGCGGGAGACCGTGGCCGTGGTTCCGGGCGGCGCGGCGGACCCGGTCACCCGGTTCCGGCACGCCGTGAGCGTCCAACGGGAGCGGATGAACCGTACCCACGGGTACTGGGTGGCGGCTTCCGATCCGGATGCGGCCTTCCACGCGGTGACCGGGACCGCGCCCCGGCACGGTCCGGGGGCACTCCGGCGGGCGGCGCTGCTCAGTGACGGCGCGTCAAGCGCGGTGGAGCAGTTCGCGCTCACCGACTGGGCTGGCCTGCTGGACCTGCTGAGCGCCGACGGTCCGGGCGCCTTGATCGACAGAGTGCGGGACGCCGAGCGCGACCACCCCGACCGGCTGCGCCGGCACAAGTCCACCGACGACGCGTCGGTGGTGTTCTGCGAGTTCGAGGCGACGGTTTGAGCGTTCGGCACCCGGTCGGGTGACAACAGAGCGTGATGTGGAACACCCGGGCCGCCCGACCGGCCGGTACCGCTGCCCGGACCGCCAGTGGATGGCCAATGGGGTGGACTTCGGCCGATGAGGGCGGCAGACTGCGGCACGTGGCGGGTGCGGTCCGGCTGGAGCCGGTGGACGAGCGGAACCTGGAGCCGTTGCTCTCCGTAGCGGCTGCGGAGGCGGAGCCGGGTGACGTGATGCCCCCGGTCGAGGCGCCTGCCGGCTGGTCACTCGCCCGCCGCGACGCGTTCCGCGATTTCCACCGGGCGAGCTTCGGCGGGCTGGACGGCCCGACCGGTTCGCAGATGTACGCCATCCTCGTCGGCGGCGAGGTGCTGGGCATGGTCCGGATGACACGCTGTGACGAGCCGCGCACGGTGGAGACCGGGATGTGGCTCGGCCGGTCGGCGCGCGGGCAGGGGATCGGCGCGGCGGCCCTGCGGGAGTTGCTGAACGCCGCCGCTCGGGCGGGCATGCGGGTCGTCGTGGCGGACACGACAAAGGACAACGTCGGCGCAATCACCGTACTCGAGAAATGCGGTGCGAAACTGCGCGAAGATGGCGACAAGGTGCGCGCCGAGATCTGCCTGGATTCGACGCCGCCGGCGTTGTGAAGTGCCCGGCGGGGTCGGCGGCGACCGCTGGGCCGCCGCCGACCGTCCCGGTCAGGCCGGCACGCGGACGATGTCGTAGTCGGTGCTCGGCGTCGACGCCACGTCGAACCGGCCGTTCACCACGTACAACGCCGAGCCGAGCAGGTCACCGGTGGCAGGTGAACGCAGCAGCGGGCTGGTGATCTCGCGCTGCACCACACCGGCGGTGTAGCCGGCGTTCAGCCGGACCACCGCGATGATGTTCGACAGGTTCCGGATCACGTGCAGGGTGCGACCGCGCAGCACCAGACCGTCGGCCCGGTCCGCCGAGTAGCCGCCCAGGTCGAAGAGGCGGCTGCTGCCGGTACGCGGGTCGACGCGTACCAGGTGACCGGTCAGCATCTGCGCGACGAGCAGATCACCGTTCGGCAGCGCCACGATCCCGTTGTTGAACGCGTCCGGAGTCGCGCCCGGACCGGTGAGTGGCAGCACCCGGAAGGCGTTGGCGGCCGGCAACCGACCGTTCCGGCCGAGCGGCACCACGTACAGCACCGGCCGGACGGAGTCGGTGAAGTAGATCGCCCGCTCGGTGATCACCAGATCGTTGACCAGGGTGTTGGGGTCGGTGGTGAACTGGTAGTGCGCCAACCGGGCGCCGCTGCCCGGGTCGTACACGCTGGCCCCGCCGCCATAGAAGTCGGCGGTCCAGAGCCGGCCCTGCCGGTCGAGCTCGATACCCGCCTTGGCGGTCCCCGGTGTGCCGGGAATCAGCACCGAGCCGCGTCCGGTGCGTAAGTCACCCCGCCACACGGCACCGTCCAGGACGGAGCCCACGTAGACCGTGGTGCCCCGGCCGATCGTCAGTCCTTCCGGGGTGTAGCCGTTCGGCAGCGCGATGCGGGCGGGGAACGGCTTCGCCGGATGAGCCGTCGCCGGTGCGCCGACCGAGACCAGGGTCGCCGCAGCCACGAGGGGGACGAGGAGGAGAGAGAGCCGCTTGCGCAAGGAACACCACCTGACGTCGCAGTGGACGACTCCACTGAGGAATGTGACGTACTAGGGACGTCCGGGGCGCGGCGAAAGGTTGTGCCGGTCGGATCACTCCCGGTTGGCGGCGTACGTGGCGAGCCACCTGACCTGGGCCGGGTCCAACGACGGGCGGACCCGATCACGTGCCCTCGACACGTGCTCGGCGGTGACCGTGGCGGCGGCGAGTGACTCCCGCATCGCGGCCAACGCCGCCTCACGGACCAGCGCCGCGCAGTCCGCAGCGGAGAAGCCGGTCAGCTCGTCGCCGAGAGCGGACAGGTCGACGTCCGGTGCCAACGGGACCTGCCGGGACGCGGCCCGCAGGATCTCCGCGCGGGCGGGCCCGTCCGGTGGCGGCACGTAGACCAGCCGCTCCAACCGGCCCGGCCGCAGCAGCGCCGGGTCGATCAGGTCTGGACGGTTCGTCGCGCCGACCACCACCACGTTGCGCAGCGTCTCCACCCCGTCCAGCTCGGTGAGCAGGGCTGCGACCACCCGGTCCGTGGTGCCCCCGTCGGTGGCCTGGCCGCGTACCGGCGCCAACGCGTCCACCTCGTCCAGGAAGATCAGCGTGGGGGCCGCCTCCCGGGCCCGACGGAACAGCTCGCGGACCGCGCGTTCGCTCTCCCCGACCCACTTGGAGAGCAGTTCGGCGCCCTTGACCGACAGCACGTTGGCCCGTCCCGACCCCGCCAGCGCGGTGACCAGGAAGGTCTTGCCGCACCCCGGCGGCCCGTAGAGCAGCACGCCGCGCGGTGGCTGCACGCCGAGCCGGGCGAAGGTGTCCGGGTAGGTGAGCGGCCACAGCACCGACTCGGTCAGCGTCTGTTTGACCTCGTCCAGGCCGCCCACGTCGTCGAGGGTCACCGAGGCCAGGTCCAGGGTGGATGCCGCCATCGTGGTGGGCCGGACCACCTCCCGGGCGGCGGTGAAGTCGGCCATCGACACCGTCGGCGTCTCGGCGGACTTCTGCCGCAGCGCCGCGCGTACCCCGGCCTCCCGGACCAGTGCGGCCAGGTCCGCCGCGACGAACCCGGGGGTACGCGCGGCCACGTCGTCCAGCCGGACGTCGTCGGCCAACGGCACCTGCCGGGTGAGCACGGTGAGCTGCTCGCGGCGCAGCGCCTGATCCGGAAGCGGCACGCTGATCCGCAGCGACAGCAGGTCGGGTGCGCGCAGCGCCGGATCGACCGCCTCCGGTCGGCCGGTGGTGCAGACCACGGCGACGCCGGCGCGGATGCTCTCCGCGAGCACCTGACGGAACACCGTCGCCACCGGGCCGGGATCGTCCGCGGGTGCGAGCGCCTCGACGTCGGTGACCAGCAGCACCGCCGGGCCGCCGGCTCGGGCCGCCGTCGCCGCTGCCCGCAACCGCTCGGCGGCGGCCTGATTCGCCAGGGCGGCCAACTCGGGTGCCCAGAGCGGGTGGACGCGGGCACCGACCCGGGCGGCCACGGCCCGCACCAGCGCCGACTTGCCGGAGCCGGCCGGGCCGACGAGCAGCACCCCCAACGAGATCGTGGTACCCAGTCGGCCCAGCACCTCCCGGTGGTGGAAGCCGAGGTCCAACAGCTCGGTCAGCTCCTTGGCCTGGGCCCGCAGCCCGGGAAGCTCGTCCACGTCGGGCACGTCCTCGGCCGCGACCGCGTCGGCGCTCGCCCCCGGCCGGGCCGGTATCGTGCCGACCGGGGCCGGTCCACCGTGGGTGGTCGCGCCGTGCTGCCAACCGGTCACCGTGCCCATGGTGACGAGCGCGCCGTCCGCCGGCTCGACCGCGACCACGGTGAGCAGGGTGCTGGTCCAGGCGAAACCGACGGTGTTGGCCAGGCTGTGTCGCGCCGCCTCGACCAGGCTGCGGACCGAGGCGTCCGGCAGCACGTCCTGCGGCAGCAGCGATACGTCGTCACCGGCGGTGAGCACCTTGCCCAGCAGGGCGAGCCGGAGCATCTCCGGGCTGACCGCCGCGACGACTCCCACCGGCCCGGCCAGCACGACCCGGCTGGCCGGAACCAACGGCACCGGGCTCACCCGCACCTGACCACCGTCGCGCAGACCCAGGTTGCCCAACGTCAGGTCGTCGGCGTACAGCAGGGCGCTGCTCGCGCCCGGCCCGGCCGCCGCGGCGATCCCGGCCGTCTCCCGGCGGCCGGCGAGGCGGACCGGGTCGCCGGGGCGGAGGCCCAGCGCGGTCAGCGCCTCCGGGTGCAGCCGCACGATGCCCCGTCGGGCGTCCAGCGCCGCCGGTCGCAGGCTCGCCGTCAAGTTCAGGTCGGGTTGCGCCACTGCCCGACCGTAGCCGCCGGCAGCCAGCCCCGCCGGTCAGCGCCGCGGATCCAGCTCGTCCAGGAGCGTCGGGTCACGTCGGATCAGCTCGGCCAGCCGGGCCGCCGGGTCCGGGGTCAACCCGTCCGGGCCGGGCGCCCAGGCGGGCACGGTCCGGCCGGAGAGCGGCCAGGCCGGCGGCGGTTCCACCGGGGTCGGCGGGGGCACCGGCCCGACCGTGACGGCGGGCCCGTTCCAGGAGACCCGCATCGGGTACGTCCGCCCGGCGTGCTCCACCTGCACGGTCACCGCCAGCCCGGGGTACGCCCCGACGACCTGGCGGACCGCCTCGGCCACCTCCTCGACCGGCCCCCATCCGTCGCCCGGAGCCTCCACCCCCGCGTGCCGGCCCGGCCGGGCGTTGCGGGTGCCGCTGACGAGGCCGGGCGGGCTCGACAAGGCGGTGTCGTCACGGTCGGTGGCCCGACGGCGCGACGCCTCCTCACGTCGAGCCAACCGGGCCAGCGTCTCGTCCAGGTCGCCCCTCACCAGATCACCCTCTTCCCGCCACGGCCGGAGCCGGTCGGCTCAGGCCCTCCTGTCCCGGGTGGCGCGGTCCAGCGCGCGGTCCAGGACGACCAGTAGGGCGTCCCGCACCGAGAGCCGGTCGCGGGCGTCGAACTGCACCAGGGGTACATGATCGCCGATGGCCAGCGCCCAGCGGATCTCGCCGAGCTCCAGGGCCAGTCGACCGTCGAAGGCGTTGACCCCGACGACGAACGGCAGCCCGGCCCGCTCGAAGAAGTCGATGGCCGGGAAGCAGTCGTCGAGCCGTGCGCTGTCCACCACCACGAGCGCGCCGAGCGCTCCCCGGGCCAGGTCGTCCCACATGAAGCCGAACCGGGTCTGCCCCGGCGTGCCGAACAGATAGAGCTTCAGGCTGCGATCGATCGTCACGCAGCCGAAGTCCATCGCCACCGTGGTGGTGGTCTTGGCAGATCGGGCACCCGGGTCGTCCACGCCGATCCCGGCGCTCGTCATCTCGGCCTCGGTGGTCAGCGGTGCGATCTCGGAGATCGCACCCACGGTGGTGGTCTTGCCCACCCCGAATCCACCGGCCACCAGGATCTTGACCGGGATCGGCGGTGCCGCCGGCTTACCCGACGAAGACGACCCCGACTGCGCACCCGACGGGGGCCGGTACGGCGGTGGTGCGGTCGGCGACGCGGTAGGCGGTGGGCCGGCCCGCCCGACTATCGGCCCGGTGCCCGGGGACATGCCGTAGCGGGCGGCGGCGCTGTTCGCGGCGACCCCGCCGAGCGGGGCGGCCGGCCATTCAGGAGATCGCACGGAGTCCATCAATCACTCGCAGGATGAGATCGGGATCGACAGCGTCGTCGGTGTCGGTGACATGCACGTCCAGGTGCCCGGCGGCGCGCAGGTCGCCGACCAGGACCCGTACCACGCCGAAGTGCAGTCGGGCGCGGGCCGAGATCTCGGCCACCGAGATCGGTTCGGCGCAGAGCGCGATGATCGTCTGAAGCTCCGGTGCCAGCAGGCTGCCGGGTGGACCGGTCCACCAGCCGCTCTCCGTGCGGAGGGTCACCTGGGTCTCCAGGCCGATCGCCGGGTCGGCGCCCGCCACCCGTCCGGAGGTGAGCACGAACGGACGGGGACCGGCCGGCCGGCCCCCGTCCTGCTCCGGCTCGGGCTGCACCGGTGTCGCCGTCGCGCCAACCCCGGTCGGGGGTGGCGTACGCAGGTACGGGCGGATCCGAACCCTGGGATCCGGATCCGGATCGTCGCCGGCGACGTCGGGGGTCACTGCTGAACGGCGTTCTTCAACTCGACGATCAGTCGCGGGGTCAGGGCGCCACCGGCCCGCCCGGCGAAGAGCGTCATCTCGTACGCGACGGTGCCCAGGTTCGCCGAACGGTCGGCGACGACCCCGAGCACGGAACCGCTGCTGATCGCGCTGATCAACAGGTAGCCGTCGGCCATGTCGACGATCACCCGGTTCAGGCCGCCGAGCGCGTACCAACTGGCGGCCCCACCGGCGAGGCTCGTCATTCCGGACACGACGGCGGCCAACCGCTCCGCGTTGGACCGATCCTTGATCGCCGACATGGCCATCAGCAGACCGTCCGAGGAGACCGCGATCGCTTCCAGGACCCCTGCGGTGCTGGAGGTGAAGGAGTCCAGCAACCAGTTGAACGTACGGGCCTCCGGGCTGAGGTCCCCATTGGTGCTGGGCTGACTCTGGTCGACATTGTCGTGTAGGAAGGGGCTGGTCACCGTGATGATCCTTCTTCGTTCCGGTGGTCGGGGCTGACTTCGCGGAGAGCGCGGGCGACGCCCGCCTCGAACTCGCTGATGAGGTCACGGACCTCGGCCGGATCACCGAGGTGCGTCGTTGGCGGTTGGCAGGCCGGGATGGCGGTGAGGTTCGCCCCCGGTACCCGTCGGCTCAGCCGCGGCCGCTCTGCTGCGGCATCGGTCGAGCCGCCACCACGCGGCACCGTGGGGCCGGCGCCGCCCGGGGTGCTGGGCAGGTCGAGCGTCGTGCCCGGGTCCACCACCGCAGCCCCGGAGCTGGCCGTCCGCGTCGACGCGCCGCCGAGGCCCGGTGCCACGTGCAGCTCGGCGCGTCGTACACCCTCTTGGAAGGCCTCGACAAGCGCGAGGGCTTCGGCGGGGTCCGCGCCTGTCGCGTCCACCGGCCGGGTCGTCGCGGCGGTGGCGTGCAGGGTTGCCCCGGGGACCCGCTGCCGCACCCGTGGCCCGGCCGGCTTGCCCGCCGGCTCCGGGCTCTGGGTCTCGGGAACGACAGGCTCCGGCTGGCCCTGACCGAACGCGTTCCAGGACGGGCCGGCGTCCAGGCTGCGGGTGGCCCGGCTGAGCAGGTCCGAGTCGAAGCGGGCCGGTGCGGCGACGGCCACCGCGGCGGGCTGCTCGGGGTCGAGCGTCGCAGTCGTACGCCGATCCCGTTCCGGCACCGCCGCGCGGGCCACGGCGGCCCCGGCACGGTCGGCGCGGCGCAGCACCAACGACGTCGCCGGGATCTCCAGCTGTGCGGTCACCCCGCCGCCGCCGGTGGCGGCCAGGGCGACCTGCCAGCCGTGCCGACGGGCCAACCGGCCCACCACGAAGAGACCGAGCACCTCGGTCGGGGCCAGGTCGAGCCGTTCCCGGCGGGTGAACCTGGCGTTCTCCTCAGCCAGCCGTTGTTCGCTCATGCCGATGCCGTGGTCCACCACGGTCAGCCGCGCGCCGAGGCCGGACGTCTCGGCGGCCACCAGCACCCGGGTGTGCGGCGGGGAGAAGACAGTGGCGTTCTCCATCAGCTCGGCAAGTGCCAGCACGAGGTCACCGACCACTGCCGGCGCGGCCGAGACGCCCGCCGGCACCTGCACCTCCACCCGGGTGTAGTCCTCGATCTCACCGAGCGCCAACCGGACCACGTCGGCAAGCGGCACCGGCGCGGTGTGCGCGTCGGCCCCGGCCGAGCCGGAGAGCACCACGAGGCTGCCCGCGTTGCGCCGCAACCGGCTGGAGATGTGGTCGAGTCGGTACAGGTGCTCGAGCCGGCCCGGGTCGGCCTCCTGCTGCTCCAGCCGGTCGATGAGCGCGATCTGCCGACCCACCAGGTTCTGCGTACGCCGCCCGACGTGGCCGAACATCTGCGCCACGTTGCGCCGGCCGGCGACCTGCCGCTCGACCAACTGCGCCGCCGTGTTCTGCACCCGGTCGAAGGCCCGCGCCAGGTCGCCGATCTCGTCGTTCGCGCGGATGTCCACCGGCTCCAGCCGCACCGACTGGGTTCTCTCCGTCTCGTCGTCGGTGACCCGGACCAGCTCCGCCTCGGCGACCCGGGCGACCCGGTCGGCCGAGCGCGTGAGGCGGGTCAGCGGTCGGGCCACCGTCCGCGCCACCGCCACGCTGAGCAACACCACCAGCGTGAGGATCAAGGCCGCCGCGGCACCGACGAGGTACGCGGCCGTCAGCGCCCGTTGCTGCTCGGCCGTCACCTCGGCGAGAACGTCGGCGACGAGCTTCTTCTCGACGAACTGACCGAGCCGGATCATCGTGCGGACGGCCGGGAAGAGCGCTTCCATCGGCACGTCCCGGACGGCGGCGGCCGGATCCCGGGCGCTTCTGACCAGGAAGTCGGGGCTGGTACGCGCGGCCACAGCGGCCTCGTTGAGCTGGGCCACCGTGAGCTGCTCAGGCGTGATCAGGCTGCGGAAGCGCGAGTTGTCGACCTGGAGCGCGGCGATGCAGGCCACGTACCCGGCGGTGGTGTCCGGTGTGCCGATCGCCTTGACCAGCAGGCTCAGGGTGGCGCAGGCACCCAGGCCCTCGTCGGCGCGGAGCAGCCCGTCGAGGGCGAGCACCTGACGGCCCGGCAACGTGGTGGTGTCCACGCTGAACGGCAGCCGCAGTGACTCGATGATCCCCTTGTTGACCGGGCCGAACGCGTCCATCACCTGGCCCGGGTTCGCGGTGCGGGCCAGGACGGCGGTCCGCAGGTCGATGAGACTGGACACGCGGTCGAGGGCGCGGTCGACCTGATCGGTGAGCGCGTCGCTGCGGGCCGCCCGGAGGTCGGCCACCCGGTCGTCCACGTCGGCGGACTTGCGGACCAGCTCACTTCGTTCGATGCGGCCGAGTAGGAAGCCGATGGAGAGGATGCGTTCCTGCTGGAGATCCTGGACCAGGCTGCCGACCCGGCTGGCGAGGCGTACCCGCTCGGCGGTGTCGCCGGCCCGCTGCGCGGCGGCGGTTCGGTCGAGCATCACCGGCACGGCCAGGCCGACCATGCTGAGCAGCGGGATCACCACGAGCAGCGCGAGCTTGCCGCGGATCCGGAGCCTACCGAGCAGCATCGAACGCCCCCCACTGTGTGGTCTCGGGGTCCCGGGCCGCGCCGGCCGGTTGCAGCGCCCGCTGCTCGTCCGTCGGCGGTTGCCAGGGGTCGCGGTGCGGCGGGGCGTCGGGGCTCTCCGTGTGGGTCGCGGCCAGGGTGGCACGACGCCGTGCCCGGCGGCCGGCGACGACGAGCAACGCGGCGAGCCAGCTCAGCAACAGCACGGCGACGATCCCTGCCCCGGCGGTCAGCCAGCGGTCCCGGTTGAGCCGATCGATGCGCTCGGCCAGCAGAGAGTCCAGCTCGGTGAGGATGACGGGCTGAAGTTGGCGGGCCGAGCGGTGCGAGTTGAGCGCGGCGGCACTCAACTGGCCCGGGTTGACCACGCCGGTGTCCCTGGCCGGCACGGAGTACGCGGCGAGCGCCTCCACCGAACGCTGGTAGGTGTCCAGCGGGGTCAGCACGTTGGCACCGAGGTCGGTGCTCTCCGAACCGTCCACGGCCGAGCGGAGGTTGTCGACGAGGTCGGCGGCGGGCGTCAGGGCGGACACCCGCAGGCCGGTCAGCTCCATCAGGCCGCGCGGTTGCTCGGCGGCCGGCCGGCGGGAGACAAGCGTGCCGAGGTCGGCGAGCCGACCGGCGGCGACCACCGCCTCGGGCAGTTCCTGGCCGGCGCTGTCCTGGAGGAAGAACGAGTCCGACTCGGGGTCGCGGACCAGCCCGGAACTCTCCCGGACCTTCCGGTGCAGGGCCAGCAGCAGGTCGGAGGCCTCACCGTACGCGGTGTAGGCGGCCTCGGGGTCGGTGGCGCTACGCCCGCGCAGCGCCTCCAACTTGGCCCGTACGCCGGCCCAGCGTTCCTGGCTGAGCAACTCCCCGCCGATGCGGGCGTCCACCGCGGCGGCCGCCTCGACCGCGTTGTTCAACGCCTCCCGTGCGACGGGTCGGCCGTTGACCGCGTTGGACTGGGCATCCACCAGGGCGTCGGTGACCGCCGCAAGCGCGGTGAGGTACTCCACGCCGAGTCGTTCTCTGGTGGCGAGGTCCCGGTCGTCGGTGATCTGCCGCCAGTTCGACGTCACGAGCAGGCCCAACGGTGCCAGCAGTGCTCCGATGAGCAGCAGGGGCAGCAGTCGGCCCAGCGTGGACGGCCGTCGACGGGCCCGCGGCGCGGGGATCGTCATGTGTGTCTCCTCCGGCGTGGGGCGCGGATCGGCGCGGCGTCGGGCGAGCCGACAAGTCCCGTGCACCGGACCGGAAAACTAATCGAACCCTCGCCTGGTCAGACCTCACTCAGCGAGTCAGGTTCGCGTCACTTCGAGCCATGTCACCATTTGTCCGCGTTACCGGCACGCTCTGTGTCACCTGTGGGTGTGACATGGAGGGATCGAGGTGGATATCTGTGGAAGATCGGAATTCACGGGATCCGAAGTCAACTCGCTGTGCCGCGTCGGACGTTGCGCGCTCGCACCCTCACGAGCCACCGATCGGGGCAACCGGACGGACGTACGGCGGATCTCAGCCAACGCTCAGGCGTCGGGCCGTACCGTGTGCCGCATGACATCGCCGTCGCCGGCCGCGTGGTTCCGGCGTGCCCTGCCCACCCGCCGCCGCGCGACCGCCGCCGCGGTGGTCGTCGTGTTGGTGGCCGCCGCCGTGACCTGGGCGGTGTGGCCACAGGGGCCGGGCGTACGCACCGAGAGCACGATGCTCACCGTCCGCTCCGGACCATCCGGCGACCAGCCGGTCAACCTGGACACCACCCTCTACCTGCCGGACGACGCCTCGGCTGGTCGGAAGGTGCCCGCGGTGCTGCTGGCGCACGGGTTCGGCGGCACGAAGGAGTCGGTGCGCTCGGACGCGGAGGAGTTCGCCGGGCGCGGCTACGCGGTGCTCACCTGGACCGCGCGGGGTTTCGGCCGCAGCGGCGGTGAGATCCACCTGGACAACCCGGACTACGAGGTGCGCGACGCCGAGCGGCTTCTCGACTGGCTGGCTGCTCGGCCGGAGGTGCGCACCGACGCCCCCGGCGATCCGAAGGTCGGGGTGGTCGGCGGCTCGTACGGCGGCGGGTTGGCGCTGCTGCTGGCCGCCCAGGACCGTCGGGTCGACGCGATCGTGCCCATGATCACCTGGAACGACCTGTCCCGCGCGTTCCTGCCGGAGAGCACCGGCGCGGCGCCGACCGAGGGCGTGTTCAAGAAGGGCTGGGCCGGCCTCTTCTTCGGCGGGGGCGGCAACGTGGGCTCCGGCCCGGCCGGGCTCTCCGGTGCGACCGCCGCCCAGCCACAGGGCGCACCGATGTCGGCCGGCCCGCCCAGCCCCGACCCCGGTGCCGGCCCGGGCAGTGGTCCCGGTGGCGCCCCGGCGGGTGCCGCCGACCCGTCCTGCGGCCGGTTCGCCGCCGACGTGTGCGCCGCGTACCTCCGGATCGCCACCACCGGCCGCGCCGACCAGGCCGCGGTGGACCTGCTGCGCCGCTCCAGCCCGGCCGGCGTGTTGGACCGGATCAAGGCCCCCACCCTGCTGGTGCAGGGCGAGGCGGACACCCTCTTCCCGCTCGGCGAGGCGGACGCGAACGCCCGTGGCATCGCCGCCACCGGCACCCCGGTACGGGTCGCCTGGTTCACCGGTGGCCACGACGGTGGCAGTGGGCCCCGCTCCGACGAGGACCGGGTGAAGTTCCTGACCGTCCAGTGGCTCGACCACTACGTCAAGGGCGAGGGGGACGCGCCCGGCGACGACTTCACCTGGTCCCGGATCGCCGGCTTCGACGCGCTCGACCGGGGCCTCGTCGCGACCGGCTTCCGCCGCGCCGACTATCCGGGCCTGACCGGCACCGCCCGCCGGGAGGTGACGGTCATCGGCCCGGCGCAGCCGATCGCGAACCCGCCGAACGGCAACCCGGCGGCCATCTCGTCGATCCCGTTCGCGGGCGGGCTCGCCTCGCTGCTGGACGGGGTGGCCGGCGACGTGCCCGGTCAGCACGCCCAGTTCGAGTCCACCCCGTTGACCGAGGCCGTGGACGTGGCGGGTGCGCCCACCGTCACCCTGCGCGCGGCGTCGCCTACCGGCGAGGCGGTGCTCTTCGTCAAGCTCTACGACGTCGACAAGGACGGCGCGGCCACCCTGCCCAACGGCCTGGTCGCCCCGATCCGGCTCACCGGCCTGCCGCAGCAGGTGCAGGACGCCCGCCCGGTCACCGTGACGCTGCCCGGGATCGTCCGCCGGGTGGAGGCCGGGCACCGGCTGCGGCTGGTGGTGGCCACCTCCGACCAGGCGTACACCACGCCCGCCGCGCCGACCGTCTACACGGTGGCGGCGGACGGCGCGGTCAGCCTGCCCACCGTCGACGGCGAGCCGATCCCCACCGCGGCGACGGTCTGGCGCTGGGTGCTCGCCGGCCTGCTCGCCGCGATCCTCATCGGGCTCGTCGTGGTCGTCGCCCTGGTCCGCCGACGGCACCGCCGCCAGGACCGGTCGGTGCATCCGGAGTACGCGGACACCCCGCTGGCCGTGCGCGCACTGCGCAAGGAGTACGCGGACGGCTTCGTCGCCGTATCGAACGTGGACTTCGAGGTGCACCCCGGTCAGGTGGTGGGTCTGCTCGGGCCGAACGGCGCCGGCAAGACCACCACCCTGCGGGTGCTGATGGGGCTGACCCAGCCGACCGCGGGGGAGATCTACGTCTTCGGTCGTCGGCTGGTGCCCGGCTCGCCGGTGCTGTCCCGGATCGGGGCGCTCGTGGAGGGGCCTGGCTTCCTGCCGCACCTGTCCGGTCTGGACAACCTGAAGGCGTACTGGCGGGCCACCCGTCGACCGTGGGAGGACGCACAGTTCGACGCGGCGCTGGAGATCGCCGGGCTGGGTGACTCGGTACACCGCAGGATCAAGAACTACAGCCACGGGATGCGTCAGCGTCTCGCCATCGCCCAGGCCATGCTCGGCCTCCCCGAACTGCTGGTCCTGGATGAGCCGACCGACGGGCTCGACCCGCCGCAGATCGCCGAGATGCGCCGGGTGCTCCAGCGCTACGCCACGGACGGTCGGGCGGTGCTGGTCTCCAGCCACCTGCTGGCCGAGGTGGAGCAGACCTGCACGCACGCGGTGGTGGTGAACAAGGGCCGGATCGTGGCGTCCGGGCCGGTGGAGGAGATCGTGGGCGAGTCGCCGAGCGTGCTCTTCGACGTGACCGATCCGGCGGCGGCACGGGTGGTGCTGGACCGGCTGCACGGGGTCCGGGTGTTGCCGGAGAGCGACGGCCAACTGGTTGTCGACACCAACGGCACGGCCCGCAGCGAGGTGGTGGCGGAGCTGGTGCGCGCCGGCATCGGGGTGGATCGGGTGGTGCCTCGGCGGCGCCTGGAGGACGCGTTCCTCGCCCTGGTGGGCGAGAACTCTCGGGGAAGCGGTGACCGGTGATGGCTGTTATTGACGCGGGTGAGGCCCGTGGTTACCGGCCGTCGGCCACCATGCCGTTCGCGGCGGAGTTCCGTCGGCAGGCGTCCCGGCGGCGGACCCAGCTGGCGCTCGGGTTCATGGTGTTGCTGCCGCTGATCATCCTGATCGCGTTCCAGTTCAACTCCGGTGGCGACGACGACAACGGCAACAACGAGTTCGCCAGCCTGGTCGACCTGGCCACCTCCGGCGGGCTCAACTTCACCCTGTTCTCGATCTTCGTGTCGGCGTCGTTCCTGCTGGTGGTCGTCGTCGCGCTGTTCTGCGGCGACACGGTGGCAAGCGAGGCGAGCTGGGGCAGCCTGCGGTACCTGTTGGCGATCCCGGTGCCCCGGGCGCGGTTGTTGGCGGTGAAGCTGGTGGTCGCGCTCGCGTACTCGGGTCTGGCTCTGCTGCTGTTGGCGGGCACCGCCTTGCTGGCCGGCACCCTGCGCTACGGCTGGTCACCGCTGCGCAGCACGGTCGCCGCCGAGCTGGAGCCCACCGAGGGGTTGCTCCGGTTGCTGGCCGTGCTGGGCTACCTGGCCGTCGTACTGCTTGTGGTTGCCGGCCTGGCGTTCCTGCTGTCGGTGACCACGGACGCCGCGCTCGGCGCGGTCGGTGGTGCGGTTCTGCTGTGGATCCTGTCCAGCATCCTGGACCAGATCACCGCCCTGGGTGCGCTGCGTGACTTCCTACCCACCCACTACAGCACCGCCTGGCTGGGGCTGCTCTCGACTCCGGTGCAGACCGACGACGTGGTACGCGGCTGCATCTCGGCGATCAGTTACGCGACGCTGTTCTGGGGGCTGGCGTTCTGGCGCTTCACCCGCAAGGACATCACGTCGTAGCCTTCTTCCAGGCGCTGACGCCGATCCGGCCGGTGTTGCCGAGGTCGATCGGCCCGTCCGGGTCCACCTCCTCGGCCGGTTGCCCGGCGGCGGGTGCCACCGTCAGAAACTCGCCGTTGGTGGCCACCACCGTCGAGTCGGTGACAAGGTTGCGCCAGAGCACCACGGCGGTGGCCCGCTCCCCGGCGGCGAGGGTGACCGGCCGGGGTGGTTGGTCGAAGCCCGAGGTGATCTCCTTGGCGCCGTTGACCACGCGCAGCATGATCGGCTCACGCTCCTCGTCGAACACGTGCAGCACCGGATACCCGTTGAGCTGGTAGGGGCGGTGACCGCAGTTGACAAGCTCCACGCCGAGGGCGCGCAGGCCCATCGCGGCGTCCCCGCCGGTCGACCGGATCCGAATACCGCTGGTCGGGCACTCGACCGACGGCGTAACGCTCGCGGACGGGCCCGCTTCCGGGCTCGACGCGGCGGGCGGCGGCCCGGTCGGGTCCCCGCCCTGGCCGCGATGGTCGCCGGGGGTGCAGGCGGCGAGCAGAAGGGCCGCCGCGATCGCTACGCCGGCCCGTCGCCGTGTTGCCGTGTGGCTGGAGATCATCCACCGATCCTCTCCCATCAAGGCGCCCCACCGCTGCTTGCACTTGCTGTTGCGGCATCAGGGGTCACACCGCTTTCACGAGGGATCTTCCCACCAGCAAGGAAGTTATGTTCTTCGATGTCTGTGTCCTTCACGATTGACGAGACCTATTCGCTCTCTTCGATGGAGGTTCGATGAACGTCTCTCGGCTCGGCGGGCCGATCCTGTCCCTGTTCCGCATCGTGATCGGCTTGCTGTTCACGCTGCACGGCCTGTCCTCGGTGTTCGGGTTGTTCGGCGGCAACCCGATGACTGGCAAGGCGGTACCGTTCGGCACCTGGCCCGGCTGGTGGGCCGCCCTGATCCAGCTGGTCTGCGGCGCCCTGGTGCTGGTCGGGCTCTTCACCCGACCCGCCGCGCTCCTCGCCTCCGGCTCCATGGCGTACGCCTACTTCGTCGTGCACCAGCCGGACCACCTGCTGCCGCTGCACAACGGCGGCGAACTGTCGGCCCTCTTCTGCTGGTCGTTCCTGCTGGTCGCCGCGCTCGGCTCCGGCCCGTGGGCGCTCGACGCACTGCTCTCCCGACGCCGCACCGACGCTCCGTCGTCCCGGGTGGCCGAACCCAGCCCGGTGTCCGTCTGACCGCACCCGTTCCGCGCGTCGCCGGAGCCCCGACGAGGTGGTTCCGGCGACGCGCGCCGGGGAGTGGTCTGGGGGAGCGGTCGGTCGGGTGATGCCGTGAACGATTCAGCTCCAAAGGCTGCGCGGGGCAGGTCCGTGGCCAGGGGGCCAGGGGCGGGAAGGTCCGGGAATCGGGCGCGGTGCAGGTCCGGGACCAGGGAGTCGAGGCGGTCAGGCCGGCGGGCGGGAGGCGAGGACCGCGTCCAGCAGGCCGGGGTAGAGCTTGTCCACCTCGTCGCGGCGCAGCCGGACCAGTCGACTGGTGCCGGCGGCCCTGGTCCGGGTCAGGCCCGCCTCGCGCAGCACCTTGAGGTGGTGGCTGCGGGTCGCCTTGGAGACGCCGAAGTCGAGGCTGCCGCAGGCGGCCTCGCCACCCTCGGCAAGTGCCCGGACGATCTGTAGCCGCACGTCGTCGGCGAGTGCGGCCAACACGCTTGTGACCGGGACGTCGGTCAGGTCGGGCTCATGCGGCTCCATGTGACCAGTGTAACCCTTGTTCGACAATGATCGAACAAGACCCTATGGTCGGTGTCGTTGGTTCGACGATACTCGAACATTGGAGTTACCGATGCGATCCCGCGCCACCGCGTACCCACTGGTCGCCGTGCTCGGCTGGGGCGTGATGTTCCCGATCCTGGCCAGTGCGCTCGACCGGGTCGACCCGCTCAACCTGACCACCGCGCGCTACCTGCTGGCCGCCGTCGTCCTGGTCGCCATCCTGCTGCTCCGCGAGGGGGCCGGCGCGCTGCGGCACGGTGGTCGGGCGGGGGAGGTCGTGGTGCTCGGAGTGGTCGGCTTCGCCGGCTTCAACCTGCTCACCAACCTGGCACTCGAACACGCCGCACCGCAGCAGATCTCTCTCTTCGTGGCCACCACCCCGGTGATCACCCAGCTCGTCCGCTGGGCTCGCGACGGCGTACGCCCGAAGCCGCTCCTGTTGGCCCTCTCCCTGGTGGCGCTCCTCGGAGTCGGCCTGGTGATCACGCGCGGCAGCCTGGCCGGGCTCGGCCAGTTCGGCCTGGGCGGGCTGATGATGATCGGCGCGGTGCTGGGCTGGGGCATCTACACCCACGGTGCCAGTCGGTTCGGGGAATGGTCCCCCCTGCGCTTCACCACCCTGACCGCGCTCGCCGGTACGGCGGCCATGCTCGTCCTGAGCATCGGCGCCGACGCGGTCGGTTGGCAGCACGCGCCGGCCGCCGCCGACCTCGCGGCGGTCGCCCCGCAGTTGGCGTACGCCGTGCTGGTGGGTGCGGTGATCTCGGTCCTGGCCTGGAACACCGGTGTGCAGCGACTCGGTTCCGCAAACGCCGCGCTGTTCATGAATCTGGTCCCGGTGACCACCTTCGCGGTGCAGATCGCCCGCGGCTACCACCCGGAGCCCGTCGAGCTGGTCGGGGCCGCCATCACGATCGCCGCCCTGATCGCCGCGAACCTCGCCGCCCGACCCCGGACCCCGGCACTGCCAGGGCCGAGCGCCGTCACCGACCCGGTCGCGGTGACCGACCCGGTTGCGGTGAGCGCCCGCTGACCCACTGTGTGGGATCGGCGGTAGCAAGGGTCGACAGCGTTGTCCTAGACTCGGCGGCACAACTGAATACCTCATCCAGAGGGGCTGAGGGATACGGCCCGACGACGCCCCGGCAACCACCCCGCGCGCTCACCGCTGAGCGACCCGCGGGGCAGGTGCCAATTCCGTCCCCGCCGCACCGTGCGATGCGGGGAAAGATGAGAGGACTCTCGACATGACGTCGACGCTCGTCACCTCCGGCATCGACACCTCGGCCAGCCCCGCCCGCGCCCTGGTCTGCCGTGCCTGCTCGGCCCGCTACCCGCTCGCCGCCCAGCACGCCTGTTACGAGTGTTTCGGCCCGCTGGAGGTCGACTACGACGCCGCCGCGCTGGCCACCGTCACTCGCGAGCAGATCGAGGCCGGCCCGAACAACATCTGGCGGTACGCCGCGCTGCTCCCCGCTGGTCAGGACCCGGCCAGCCGGGTAAGCCTCGACCCGGGGCTCACGCCCCTGGTGGCGGCCCCGCACCTCGCCGCCGAGCTGGGCATCACCGCGCCGCTCTGGGTCAAGGACGACAGCGCCAACCCCACCCACTCGTTCAAGGACCGCGTCGTCTCGGTGGCGCTCACCGCCGCCAAGGCGCTCGGCTTCACCCGGTTCGCCTGCGCGTCGACAGGCAACCTGGCCAACTCGGTGGCCGCCCACGCCGCCCGCGCCGGGGTGCCCTCGGTGGTCTTCATCCCCAGCGACCTGGAGCAGGGCAAGGTCATCACCACCGCCGTGTACGGCGGCGAGCTGGTCGCCATCGACGGCTCGTACGACGACGTCAACCGGCTCTGCGGCGAGCTGGTGGAGACCGACGAGTTCGAGGACACCGCGTTCGTCAACGTGAACGTCCGGCCGTACTACGCGGAGGGCTCCAAGACCCTCGGCTACGAGGTGGCCGAGCAGCTCGGCTGGCGGATCCCGGCGCAGGTGGTCATTCCGATGGCCAGCGGCGAGCTGCTCACCAAGATTGACAAGGCGTTCTCCGAGCTGGTCGAGGTCGGCCTGGTCGAGGCGCCGGCCGGTGGTTGGAAGGTCTTCGGCGCGCAGTCCGCAGGCTGCAACCCGATCGCGACCGCCCTGCACGCCGACACGGACACGATCATCCCGGTCAAGCCGACCGGCATCGCCAAGTCGCTGAACATCGGCGACCCGGCGGCCGGTCTCTACGCCCTGGAGGCGGTCCGCCGCACCGGCGGCTGGATGGAGTACGTCGACGACGACGAGATCCGTGCGGGCATCCGAGACCTGGCCCGCACCACCGGGGTCTTCGCCGAGACCGCAGGCGGGGTGACAGTGGCGGTGCTGCGCAAGCTCGTCGAGTCCGGTCGGCTCGACCCGACGGCCGAGACCGTCGTGTTCAACACCGGCGAAGGTCTGAAGACCATCGACGCGGTGGCCGGCCAGGTCGGGCCGACCCACCACATCAAGCCCTCGCTGCGCGCCGCCCGGGACGCCGGTCTCCTCGGCTGAATCCAGCCGGTGACTGGGTTTTCGCTGTGAGTGTGGAAAAACCGCCGCTACGGACTTGACGGCAGGAACCGGACGGCGCAAGATGCTCCGTGCGGGAGGGCATTTCGCCGAAGACTTTTGAAGTTCTTGCGACCCAACGCCGGAGGCGTTGTGCGAGTGTCCCTCCCGACCACGTCCGATCGGGCCAGCGATTAATCGCTGGCCCGATCGCTTTTCCCCGGTGCACGCTCGACGGCATGAGCATCACGATCGCGCCGTTCGACGGCGCTGACCGGGCCTCGGTCGACGAGGCGTACCGGATCGGGGCGGCGGTCAACGACGCCGATCTGCCGGACTTCCCGCCCTCCTGCCGGCGCCGCTTCGACGCGCTCTTCCACACCCCGATGCCCGGCACCCGGTCGCTCTGGGCGTTGGCCCGACTCGACGGCGTGCCGGCCGGCTACCTCCAGCTCGACCTGCCGCAGCTCGACAACCCCGACAACGCCACCGCCGAGCTGATGGTGCGCCCCGAGCTGCGGCGTCGGGGGGTGGGTCGGGCCCTGCACGAGTACGGGGTGCGCCTGCTCCGCGAGCACGGCCGCAAGCGGGTCGTGGCGATGGCCGTCTCCGCGCTGCCCGGCGGGCCGGACCGCAGCGGGGCGGGCGGTGCGTTCGCCGCCGCGATCGGAGCCCAGCCTGCCCTCGCCGAGGTACGTCGCCGACTCGACGTCGGCGAGATCGACCGGGTCGCGCTGCGGGCGGCGCTCGCCGAGGCCCGGCCGCGAGCCGAGGGCTACCACTCGGTCTGCTGGCAGGGAACAACCCCGCAGGAGTACGTCACAGACGTCGCCTACCTCGACGGTCGGCTGCTGATGGACGCGCCCATGGGCGACGTGCAGTGGGAGCCGGAGCAGGTCGACGCCGAGCGCATCCGCGGCAACGAACGGGCGCTGGACGCCCGGGGTCGGCGCCGCTACCACCTCGGGATGCGGCACGAAGCGTCCGGCCGGCTTGTCGCGTGGACGCTGCTGGACGTGGGCGCCTCCGCCGACTGGCACGCGTTCCAGCAGATCACCATCGTCGACCCCGCACACCGTGGGCACCGGCTCGGCCTCATCGCCAAGGCGGAGAACCTGCACCACCTGCTGACCCACGAGCCGGCGGTACAGGTGATCGACACCTTCAACGCGGCAAGCAACAGCTACATGGTGGCCATCAACGAGCAGCTCGGCTTCCGCCAGGTGGACGCCTGGACCGACTGGCAGCTCACCCTCTGACGGGTGTCGGCGCTACTGCTCGCGGACCCGACTCAGGCATGATTGCGGGCATGACGGAGACCCCGCATCCCCTGTACGACAGGCACGCCGACACCCTCAACCGTGCGCTGACCGCGATCACGGAGCGGGGCTACTGGTCCGCCTATCCCGAATCCCCGAGCCCCCGGGTGTACGGCGAAACCGCCGCCGCCGACGGTAAGGCCGCCTTCGAGGCGTACCTCGGTGGTGACTTCCCGCTCGACCAGCCCGGCAGCGGCGCACGGGTCGCCACCGAGACGAGCCCCTTCGGGGTTGAGTTGGCGGTGCGGTACCCGCACGCCGGCACCGACGAGCTGGTCGACGCCGCCACCGCCGCGCTGCCGGCCTGGCGTGACGCCGGCCCGCAGGCCCGGGTGGGCGTCTGCCTGGAGATCCTCGACCGGCTGCACAAGAACATCTTCGAGCTGGCCAACGCGGTGCAGTTCACCAGCGGGCAGGCGTTCGTGATGGCCTTCCAGGCCGGTGGCGCGCACGCGCTGGACCGGGCGCTGGAAGCGCTGGCGTACGCGTACGCCGAGATGACCCGGCACCCGGGCACGGCGGGCTGGGAGAAGGCCGCCGGCAAGGGTGACCCGCTGCGGATGACCAAGACGTTCCACGTGGTGCCGCGTGGGGTGGCGCTCGTCATCGGCTGCAACACCTTCCCGACCTGGAACTCGTACCCCGGGCTGTTCGCCTCGCTCGTCACCGGCAACCCGGTGATCGTCAAGCCGCACCCGCGCGCGGTGCTGCCGCTGGCCATCACCGTGAAGTACGCCCGGGAGGTGCTCGCCGAGGCCGGGTTCGACCCGAACCTGATCATGCTGGCGGCCGAGGCGCCCGGCGAGAAGCTCGCAAGCGACCTGGCCCTGCACCGCTCCATCAAGATCGTCGACTTCACCGGTTCCACCGAGTACGGCGACTGGCTGGAGACCCACGCCCGGCAGGCCTCGGTCTACACCGAGAAGGCCGGCCTCAACACAGTCGTCGTCGACTCCACCGACGACTTCGCCGGCATGTGCCGCAACCTCGGTTTCACGCTCACCCTCTACAGCGGGCAGATGTGCACCACCTCGCAGAACATCCTCATCCCGGCTGGGGGCATCGAGACCGACCAGGGGCACAAGAGCTTCGACGAGGTGGCCGGCGGGATCGCCGCCGCGGTCGGCAAGCTCACCGCGGACCCGGCCCGAGGCGTGGAGCTGACCGGCGCGATCGTCAACGACGGGGTGCTGGAGCGGCTGGCCGAGGTCACCAAGGTCGGCGAGCCGGTGCTCGAGTCGCGGGTCGTCGCCCACCCGTCGTACGCCGACGCGGTGGTGCGTACCCCGACGATCGTGAAGCTGACCGCTGACGACGCCGAGACGTACGGCCGGGAGTGGTTCGGGCCGATCTCGTTCGCCATCGCGACCGACTCCACCGCGCACAGCCTGGAGTTGCTGCGCCGGACTGTCGGCGAGAAGGGCGCGCTCACCGCCGGGGTCTACTCGACGGACGAGGCCGTGCTGGACGCCGCCGAGGCGGTGGCGGTCGAGGTCGGGGTGCACCTGTCCTGCAACCTCACCGGCGGCGTCTTCGTCAACCAGTCGGCGGCGTTCTCGGACTTCCACGGCAGTGGTGCCAACGCGGCCGCCAACTCGGCGCTGACGGACGGGGCGTACGTGGCCAACCGGTTCCGGATCGTGCAGTCGCGGCGACACGTCTGATTCAGCTGCTCTCGGTGATCAAGAGGTTTGCGTCAACATCAGCGCCGTTTCTGACGCAAACCTCTTGATCACCGGACCGGGGTCAGGCGGGGCGGCGCATCTGTAGCTCGGTCAGCGCCGGGATGGTGGGGTGGGGGACCCGTACACCGGTGTCCTTGAAGCCCAGGCGCTGGTAGGCGCGATAGGCGCGGTCGTTGCCGACCACCACCTCGAGCAGCAGCTCCGGGCGGCCACAGGCTCGGGACCAGGCGGCCACCCCGTCGATCAGCTCGCCCAGCAGTCCGCTGCCGCGCCAGGTCGGCGTGACGTACACGGCGTAGATCACGGTCAGCCCGGGTTCGTTCGGCGCGGTCGTGCCACCGGCGTGCCCGACCAGCCGGCCGCCCGGGTCGGCGATGAACTGCGCGTTGCCGGAACCGGCCGAGGTGTACGCGACCCGGGCGGCGTACTCGTTGTGCGGTCGGGCTGCCGCGTCCGCCAGGGTCTCCAGGAAGGCCAACGGCGCGTCGGCAAGCATCTCCAGGCGCAGCGCCCGCATCCGGGCGGCGTCCTCCGGGCGGACCCGACGGATCTCCGCGAGCCGCAGGGCCGACGGGCCCATGTCGGTGGTCATGTCCGCATGCCTACCACAGCGGCTGGACATCGTTTCGTGTGCTCTGCCGGAGTGCCGTCAGCTCGGCTGCGCCCTGCGGCCCACCCTTTCACTCGCAATGACGCGCGCGAATCCGACGGATCGGGAACCCGACCGATCAGTGTGGTCGGAACGCCCCGAAGTGTGTCCGATTTGTGGCCGTGCGCGGCCGTCACTCCTCGTGTAGCGTGCGATTTCGGTCACCTATGTCAATGGCGGTCATCGATCGCTGAGTCGGTGGTCGGTGGTGCCCGGCCGTGCCGTGCACCGGGTCAGGCAACGCCGCGCAGAGTGAGGGAAGTGCACCGTGGCACAGGGCTCCGTGAAGTGGTTCAACGCTGAAAAGGGCTACGGCTTCATCGCCGTCGACGGCGGTCAGGACGTGTTCGTCCACTTCTCCGCGATCGAGATGGACGGTTACAAGGCGCTGGACGACGGTCAGCGGGTCGAGTTCGAGATCGCCCAGGGCCAGAAGGGTCCGCAGGCCGAGCACGTGCGCGTCATCGGCTGATCTTCCTGGCCGATCGGCCCCGCGAGTCGGGGCTGCGGCAGGGGCGTGCAGCCGGGAAGATCGTGAACCGTTCCAGTCGATGCCGAGGAGCGTTCATGACCGACCAGCCACCCCCGCCCTCTCCCTCCACCGGGTCGGGGGAGCCGGACCCGTCCGACCCGTCCTCGCCCCCCGGCAACCCTGGCCAGGCAGCTCCGCCGCCCGGCTGGGGGCCGGGCCTGCCTCCGGCTGGGCCGCCCTCCGGCCCGGCCGGTCCGCCTCCGGGCTGGGATCCGGCGCAGGGTGCCTGGGGTGCCACCCCGCCACCGCAGGGCTGGGCGTTCCCGCCCACCGGGGGCTATCCGCCCGGGTCGGGTCCCTACCTAAGGCAGCCGTGGTATCCGGGGCCGCCGGTGGGCTGGTACCCGCCGGGGCACGGGTTCGACCCGAACGACGCCCTTGTCACTCCGCCCGGCGCCGGCCTCGGCGCCTGGTTCAACAGGTGCGGCGGAGCGCTGCGCCGGGGCTGGCGGCAGTTGGTGCCGATCATGCTGCTCACCCAGGTGCTGCCGGCGGCGGTGCTCTCGGTGCTCTCGCTCGGGCTGGACCCGTCCGCGAAGTGGGCCGCCCAGGCCGGGTCGAATCCCACACCCGTGCTGCCGGACAACTTCGCCGTCGAGGTGCTGAGCCTGCTGGTCGTGCTGATCGGCGGCAGCGTGGTGGTCGGGTTGGTGCAGGCCGTCGGATGGGCGTCCGGCACCTGGGTGATCACCCGGCAGGCGGCTGGTCAGCCGGCCAGTCTGGAGGCGGCGCTGCGCTACGGCCTGCGGCGGGCGCTCGGGCTGTGGGGTTGGACGCTGCTGGTCAGCCTGCTGATCGGCGTCGGCGTCTGCTTCTGCGTGCTGCCGGGCATCTACCTGGCCTTCGCGCTGAGCATGGCCGGCCCGGTCTACCTCTTCGAACGCCACAACCCGATCGGTCGATCGTTCCGGATGTTCCACGACCGGCTCGGTCTGCTGCTCGGGCGGGTGGCCCTGGTGGCCCTGGCGGTGATCGTCGGCACCCTGATCCCCGGTGGCCTGGAGGGGGTCGGCACCTCCGCGTTCGGTACGGATCCGTTCGCCTCGGCGGGCACCGCGGTCGGGGCGGTGGTGGTGATCGGGATCACCGCCGTGCTGGCCCTGCCGGCCCACCTCGCGCAGATGATCGGCCTGCTGGTGACGTACGCGGAGCAGCGCGCCCATGAGGCGCCGGTGAACACCGCTGGACTGGCCGCCGAACTCGGCTGAGCGGCGGCATCGTGCTTGCACTCGGCAGGGGAGAGTGCTAAACAAGTCATTGGCACTCGCATACCGTGAGTGCCAATGGTCGGGACGGTGGGGCCAGGTTGCACCGGTGTGGAGACGCCGGGGCGGCACATGGCCGGTCGTCGCGGGCTATCCGGCCCGGCCGAAGGACGTCGTCGTCGCCAGGTGGCGACGTCCCAAGGTGCGTACACCAGGCGGCCCATCCGGGGCACACATCTCGGGTGGCCCGTGAGTGTCCAGGAGGACAACGCCGTATGGCCAAGATGATCGCGTTCGACGAAGAGGCGCGCCGCGGCCTCGAGCGGGGCATGAACCAGCTCGCCGACGCCGTAAAGGTGACCCTCGGCCCCAAGGGCCGCAACGTCGTGCTCGAGAAGAAGTGGGGTGCCCCCACCATCACCAACGATGGTGTGAGCATCGCCAAGGAGATCGAGCTCGAGGACCCGTACGAGAAGATCGGCGCTGAGCTGGTCAAGGAGGTCGCCAAGAAGACCGACGACGTTGCCGGTGACGGCACGACGACGGCGACCGTCCTGGCCCAGGCCCTGGTTCGCGAGGGCCTGCGCAACGTGGCCGCTGGCGCCAACCCGATGGCCCTGAAGCGGGGCATCGAGGCTGCGGTCGCGAGCGTCTCGGAGGAGCTGTCCAAGCTCGCCAAGGACGTCGAGACCAAGGAGCAGATCGCCTCCACCGCCTCCATCTCCGCTGGCGACAGCACCGTCGGCGAGATCATCGCCGAGGCGATGGACAAGGTCGGCAAGGAAGGCGTCATCACCGTCGAGGAGAGCAACACCTTCGGGCTGGAGCTGGAGCTCACCGAGGGTATGCGCTTCGACAAGGGCTACATCTCGGCCTACTTCATGACCGACCCGGAGCGTATGGAGGCCGTCTTCGACGACCCGTACATCCTGATCGCCAACAGCAAGATCTCGTCGGTGAAGGACCTGCTCCCGATCCTGGAGAAGGTCATGCAGTCGGGCAAGCCGCTGCTGATCATCGCCGAGGACCTGGAGGGCGAGGCCCTCGCCACCCTGGTCGTCAACAAGGTCCGTGGCACCTTCAAGTCGGTCGCCGTCAAGGCGCCGGGCTTCGGTGACCGCCGCAAGGCCATGCTGACCGACATCGCCATCCTCGCCGGTGGCCAGGTCATCAGCGAGGAGGTCGGCCTCAAGCTCGACGCCGCCAGCGTCGACATGCTGGGCCGCGCCCGCAAGGTCGTCGTGACCAAGGACGAGACCACCATCGTCGACGGTGCCGGTGACGCCGAGCAGATCCAGGGCCGGGTGAACCAGATCCGGGCCGAGATCGACAAGAGCGACTCCGACTACGACCGGGAGAAGCTGCAGGAGCGGCTGGCCAAGCTGGCCGGTGGCGTTGCGGTCATCAAGGTCGGCGCGGCCACCGAGGTCGAGCTCAAGGAGCGCAAGCACCGCATCGAGGACGCCGTTCGCAACGCGAAGGCCGCCGTCGAGGAGGGCATCGTCCCGGGTGGTGGCGTCGCGCTGGTGCAGGCCGGCAAGACCGCCTTCGACAAGCTCGACCTGGTCGGCGACGAGGCGACCGGTGCGAACATCGTCAAGGTCGCGCTTGACGCCCCGCTGCGGCAGATCGCCGTCAACGCCGGCCTCGAGGGCGGCGTCGTGGTGGAGAAGGTCCGCAACATCGAGGCCGGTCACGGCCTCAACGCCGCCAACGGCGAGTACGTCGACCTGCTGGCCGCGGGCATCATCGACCCGGCCAAGGTGACGCGTTCGGCGCTGCAGAACGCCGCTTCCATCGCGGCGCTCTTCCTCACCACCGAGGCTGTTGTCGCGGACAAGCCGGAGAAGACCCCGGCTGCCCCGGCTGGCCCGGGTGGCGGGGACATGGACTTCTGAGTCCAGTTCCGACACACCGAACGGGGCGGGCCGCTGACGCGGTCCGCCCCGTTCGTCGTCAGGTGGGTAGTGGGCGCTGGTTGCGCCGTTTCTGGGCCCGGTCGTACGGCGGCAGCAGTTGGATCGGCGCGTCCACCATCTCCTGCGGCTCGTCGGCCGCCGACGACTCACCGTCGGTGGTCATCTCGGCCAGTTGCTCGGCGTCGCCGTAGTCGAGCCGGTCGAACGGCAGTTGGCCGGGGAGTTCACCTACCGGTTTCCAGGTGATCGGCGGGCCGTCCTCGGTCTGGTTGTCATCCGTGGTCATGGCTGCCTCCTCTACCGAAACGGTAGGGGGCGTCGATGGCCGATGCGGGCGAATGGATCCACGTCCCGTTTGCCCCGGTTACGCCGCCGGTAGGGTCCGCCGGTACAGGAAGAAGACCCGTTCGATCCACGCGCCCGCGCTGCCCGAGTAGAACGGCACCGGCCCCACCCAGCCGATCTGTGCCCGGTCCAGCCCCGCCGTCCGCTGGTCGCGCAGGCAGCGCCGCAACAGCACCCCGCCGATGCCCGACCCCTCCGCTGCGGGCGCGGTGCCCATCGGCCCGAACCAGCTCGGCCGGGACGACCCGTACGCGGCGAAGCCGAGCAGCTCACCGTCCCGCTCCGCCAGGTGGCAACCGGCGTCGGGGCGCCCCACCGATCCGGCCAACTCGCCATCCCACGTGCCGCCGAAGGCGGACCTGGCGAACGCCGTCAGCGCCGGCAGATCCGTCGGCTCCGCACGTCGTACGGTGACGCCCTGGTCGGCCAGCCGCCGCTCCGCCGCCTCGGTGGACCGCAGCGCCGGCGACCCGTCGTACGACAGGTCCGCGGTCATGTTCCAGGCGGTCCGGTCCTGCTGGTAGCCGAGCGCGAGGGCGGCGCAGATCGCCGGCGTGTAGCGGACGTCGATGCCCGGCCACGCGTAGTACGGCGGATTCCCGGCCAGCAGCACCTCGGTCGCCCCGCGCTCGGCGAGCACCCGCTCGGCCCGCGACAGCAGTGCCCGGCCGACGCCCCGACGCCGCTGGTCCGGGAGGACCGCGACCAGATCCACGTGCCCGACTCCCGGCTCGGTCGACGACACCGAACAGATCAGCACGCCGACCAGATCCGCGCCCCGGTACGCGCCCAGCCCGACCACCTGCCGGTCGGCGGCGGCCCGTGGCCAGAGTACGTCCACGATGGCGGCCGCCTCGGCGGCGTCCTCGGGCAGGTCCAGAGCCTGCCCGCAGAGCTGTACGACGCTGGGGGCCAGGTCGGCGGTCAGCTCGGTGACGGTGATCTCGGCGTCCATGGTCGCCGACCCTAGATCACCGGGTGCCGGGTCGCGCCTCCTGGGCGGCGCGAACGGCGGCGAAGGCGTCGACCTGGCCGGCACCCGTGATGTTCGACGGTTTGCCGCAGGCGTCGGACGGGTTCCCGGAGCGGTAGGTGGGCGTCGCCGCCGTCGCGGTGTCCCGCAGGATCTGCCGGGTGCGGGTCACGTCGCCGACAAGGTCCGGGTTCGCCGACCACATCAGCGCCACCACCCCGGCCACCTGCGGGGTCGCCATCGACGTGCCGTCAAGCGCGGCGTACGTGCCGCCGGGCATTGCCGACACCACGCCCACTCCCGGTGCCAGCACGTCCGGCTTACCGGAGCCGCCCGGCACCGGCCCGCGCGAGGAGAACTCGGCGACCCGCCGCTGGTCATCCACCGCCCCCACGGTCAGCACGTCCGCGTACGGCGCTGGTGGGTCGTCGATCGACGCGCACCACGGGCCGGTGTTGCCGGCCGCGGCGACCACGAAGATGCCTGCGGCGTCGAGTGCGGCGGTGGCCGGCCGCAGCACCCGCTGGTCGCAGCCCTCGATGGACGGGCACCCCCAGGAGTTGGTCAGCACCTGCGGAGCGCGCTCCGGACGGCCGTCGGTGAACGGGTCGCCGCCGGACGGGAAGGGTGCCAGCATGAACTGGAGACAGTCCAGGTAGTGGCCGGGACTGCCGAGGTTGCGGTCCAGGTTGACGCAGCCCACCCACTGCGCGTCCGGCGCCACCCCGATGCCGTCCCGCCCGACCGCGCTGCCCACCGTGTGCGTGCCGTGCCCGCCCTGGTCGGTGGGGCTCCGGGTGTCGTCCCACGGGTCGTACCAGGAGTCGTCGCCACCACGGAACCCGGCTCGCAGCGCCGGATGGGTGCCGTCCACCCCCGAGTCGGAACTGCCGACCACGACGCCGGTGCCGGTCACCCGCAGCTGGGACCACACCCGGTCGGCGCCGATCTGGCGGATGTTCCACTCCGGGCCGGTGGGCGTGGGCGCGGAGCCCTGACTCTGCCCGGCCGGCGCCGGCAACGGGCGTAGGCGCTGGCTGACCAGCACCCGGGCCACCTCCGGACGGCCGGCGAGCCAGGCCCGTACCGCCGGGCTGCCGTCCACCTCGACCGCGTTGACCAGGTAGTACGACACCGGGTCGAGTCGCAGTCGATTCACCTCCCGCAGCAGGTCGCCCTGGCTCTGCTCGGCGGTCGTCACCAGCCGCCGGTAGACCTCCGCCGCGCGGGCGTCCCGGCCGGCCCGCCCCGGCGCGGCAGCCGGGAGACCACTCAGGTCGGCCTGGGCGCGCAGCACCACGAACAGCCGCTCGCCGTACAGGCCCGGCTGGCCGGGGCCGAGGTCGACCACGCCGAACGTCACCAGCAGCACCACGGCCGCCACCGCTGCGGCCCGCCGGTTCGGAGTGCGCGCCGTCGGCCGGGCGAGCAGCACCGCGTACCCGATGGCGACCAGGACCGCGACGGCGAGCCCGACGCCGGCGGCGACCGCAACCCAGAACGGAACGTCCCGGGTGCCGACCAGCAGCAGGCTGATTTCCTCCGGGTCGGTGAAGGCCAGCGGGCCGAGCGCGGCCAGGCCCACGAGCCAGCCGGTCGCCGTCCGGCCGGCGCGGGTCGCCTCGGCCGGGCTGATCGTGGGCCGCCAGGTGGCGGCCCAGAGCGCGGCCAGCGCGAAACCCACAGGCGGCAGGGTGAGCAGCGCGGGCAACTGCGCGCCGGACTGGCCCGTCCCGGCCGCGAGCAGGAGCAGCGCCACCCCGGCGACCGGGCCGCCGACCATCACCAGCCGCGCCGGCCGGGGCGGTCGCCCGACCGCGAACGGAGACCAGAAGGGGGCATCCAGCAGCGCCGCGGCCAGCACACCGAGCGCGGCGGCCGCCAGCAGCGCCAGCGCGGTCTCCAGGAGACCGCCGAGCGCGCCCAGCCAGGCCCACGGCAGCAGCAGCGCCAACCCGGCGGCGACCGCGAGCAGCGGCACCGCCCCCGGTCGGCGCACACCCCCTCCGGCCGGCGCCACCTCTCCGACAACCTCGCGCCGCGTGGCGTCGCCGTCGGTGGTGGCCTCGGGTCGTGTGGCGTCGCCGTGCCCGGTGGGTGCCGGGCCGCCGATCGCGCCGACCAGCCCGGGGTACGCCCACCGGCGCGCCGCCCAGCGCACGGCGAGGGCGCCGAGCGATGCGGCGCCCGCCAGCGCGGCGAGGTAGGCCTCATGATGCACCTGTGGCACGACACGCAGCGGTGTGAGCAGGCCGAGAGCGAGTGCCCCGATCAACCAGGCCCGCCCGGTGGCCCGGACCGCGGCCGACCGGGGCAGGACCGCCAGCAGCAGGGCGGGCGTGCCGACGACCACGACTGTGGCCAGGCCGAGCACCGGCCAGAGCCAGCCGATGCGGTCCCGCCCGAAGGTCAGCAGCACCTGGTCGGTGACCCAGCCACCGGTCTGGGTGCCCACGGTGACCGCCACCGTCCAGCAGCCGACGAACACGGCCGCGAGCACCGGCCAGGGGGAATGGCGGGTGCTGATTCCGGGATGCGCAGGGTGACCGTGCATCCGAGAACCTTACGACCACGCCGAACGGTTTCGAACCGAACGCGACGCTGGAGTGATCAGGTGATGAGAAGTAGGTGTGAGTCGCCGCCTGGACCTACTTCCCATCACCTGATCATGGTGGCGGCGAATGTCGACACGGTGGCACGGCGGTTACGGTGGACGGGTGCGTGACCCCAATGTCTCCCGATCCGTCGCCGGTCAGCTCTCACCTGTCCGCCGTACGTCCGACCTGCGTCGACTGCGTGCCGAGCGCTTCGACGTGTTGGTCATCGGCGGTGGGGTGACAGGTGCCGGCGCCGCCCTGGACGCGGCCTCCCGGGGCCTGAAGGTGGCGCTGGTCGAGGCTCGTGACCTCGCGGCCGGCACCTCCAGCCGGTCCAGCAAACTCATCCACGGTGGCCTGCGCTACCTGGAGCAGTTGGAGTTCCACCTGGTCCACGAGGCGCTCACCGAGCGCGGCCTGCTGGCCACCCGGCTCGCGCCGCACCTGGTGCGCCCGGTGCCGATCATGGTGCCGCTGCCGGCCGGGCAGGGCCTGCGAGGTCTGCCGGGTCGGGTCTTCCGCCGCTCGTACTACGGCGCCGGGGTGGCCGCCTACGACGCCTTCGCCGGGGTCTTCGGGGGTGGTCGGGGCATGCCCCTGCACCGCCACCTGACCCGGGAGGGCGCCCGGCGGGTCTTCCCGAGCCTGCGGGCCGACGCGCTGGCCGGGGCGATCCGTTACTACGACGGGCAGGTCGACGATGCCCGGCTGGTGGTCACCCTGGCCCGCACCGCGGCCAGCCTCGGGGCCACGGTGGTGACAAGTGCCCGTGCCGTCGGGCTGATCCGGCAGGCCCGCGAGGTGACAGGTGTCCGCGTCCGTGACCTGGAGGCCCCGGCGGGTTCGCCGGACGCGGAGTTCGAGGTGCAGGCCCGCACCGTCATCGCCGCCACCGGCGTGTGGAGCGACGACATGTCCCGGATGCTCAACGACGTGGGCCTGCGGCCCGGCGTCCGGGTGCGCGCCTCCAAGGGGGTGCACCTGGTGGTGCCGCGCTCGGCGATCACCGGCGAGACGGGGCTCATCCTGCGGACGGCGAGTTCGGTGCTCTTCGTCATTCCGTGGGGCGGGCACTGGATCATCGGCACCACGGACACCGACTGGCGGCTGGACCGCTCCCACCCGGCCGCCTCGGCCCGCGACATCGACTATCTCCTTCAGCAGGTCAACACCGTGCTGGACCGGCCGCTGACCACCGCCGACATCGAGGGGGTGTATGCCGGGCTGCGGCCACTGCTGGCCGGTGAGGCCGACTCGACCTCGAAGCTCTCCCGGGAGCACGCGGTCTTCGAGCCGATGCTCGGGCTGTTGCTGGTCGCCGGTGGCAAGTACACGACGTACCGGGTGATGGCGTCCGACGTGGTCGACCGGGCCGCTCGTCGGCTCGGTGGCGCCCGCCCGTCGCGCACCGCCGACCTGCCTCTGCTCGGTGCCGACGGGTACCCGGCGATGTGGCGGGACCGGGCCGACCTGGCGCGTCGGCACGGCGTGCCGGTGGGCGTGGTGGAGCACCTGCTGGAGCGGTACGGCACCCTCACCCTGGACCTGCTGGCGCTCGTCGACGCCGACCCGCTGCTTGCCTCCCCGCTTGCCGGTGCTCCGGAGTACCTGGCGGCGGAGGTCGCCTACGCGGCGCGGGCCGAGGGTGCGCTGCACCTGGAGGACGTGCTGACCCGGCGGACCCGGATCTCGTTCGAGACCAGCCACCGCGGGCTGGAGTCGGCGGAGCACACCGCCGAGCTGATGGGCTCGGTGCTCGGTTGGGACGCGGCCACCCGGGCACGCGAGGTCGAGCACTACCGGGTTCGGGTGGAGGCGGAGCGGCAGTCCCAGTTGATGCCGGACGACGCGGCGGCGGACGCGGCTCGGCTCGGCGCCCCGGACGTCCGGGGTTACGCCGCCGACCGGGGCGACGACGATCAGGCGGAGCTGCGCCCGTCCGCTCGATGACGAATTGCGACGTTACCGATGGGTAACCATCGATACCAGCCCGGATGGTGGTTTCGGACGCTACCTACGGTGGGGTAGGTTTCCGCCCGTGCTACCCCGCGCGCGCCCTCGTCTGCTCGTACCCCTGCTCGCCGTCGCGCTCGCCGGCGCCCTGAGCGGGTGCTCGCTCTTCGACCGGGACAAGCCGGAAACGCCGGTGGCACAGTCGACAGGCGCGGCGGGTGGCGGCACGCAGTTGGAGATCCCCACCACCGTCGCCGCCGGCCAGGTCAGCCTGCTCCAGCGGCTCGGTGAGAACGGGCCGATGCGCACCCTGAGCGTGGAGCGGAACGGCGCATGGCAGTGCGTCGACTGCGCCGGGGACGGCGTGACCTCCCGGGGCACCCTCGCACCGGAGCTGACCGAACGGCTCCAGGTGCTGCTCGCCAACCCGAGGCTTGCCGACGAGACCGATCAGGCCCGGCGGTACCGGACCACCTGCATCGACGCGCTGACGTCGAGCCTCATCACCTCGACCGGGCTGATCACCTCGCAGGACTGCCCGGGTGAGGAGCTGACGCCGGTCGCCGGGGAGATCCTGCTGCTGCTCACCCAGGCGACCCCGGCCGAGGTCAAGGGCTGACCGTAGCCGGTCAGAGCACCTTGCCCGGGTTGAGCAGGCCGGCCGGGTCGAGCGCCGCCTTGATCGCCTGATGGACCCGGACGCCGACCGGGCCGATCTCCCGGGCCAGCCAGTCCCGTTTGAGCAGCCCCACCCCGTGTTCGCCGGTGCACGTGCCGCCCAGCTCCAGGCCGAGCCGCATGATCTCGTCGAATGCCCGCCGGCCCCGCTGCACGCTCGCCGGGTCGGCCCGGTCGACAACGATGTTCGGGTGCATGTTGCCGTCTCCGGCGTGCCCCACCACGCCGATCGGCACCTCGCACTCGGCAGCGATCCGGGCGACCCCGTCCAGGAGCGCGACGAGCGCGCCACGTGGCACCGCCACGTCGTCGATCACCAGACCGCCGTTGCCGCCCGGGTAGGCGTCCGCCGCGAACTTCTCCATCGCCGGGTGGGCGAGCCGGCGGGCCTGCAACAGCGCCGCCGCCTCCACCGCGTCGGTGGCCGCGTAGACCTCCTCGGCACCGACGGCCTCGCAGACCTCGGCCAGCACGGCCAGGTCGCCCGCCGCCCGGGGGCCGGTGTCGGCGGCGGCAAGCAACAGGGCCTGGGCGTCGGTCCGCAACCCCATCGGCTGGTACGCCTCGATCGCCCGCAGGTGGGTCTGGTCCAGCAGCTCCAGCAGGCTGGGAGTGAGCCCGCGCGACGCGATCTCGGCCACTGCCGCGCCGGCCGTGGCGGTGGACCCGAAGACCGCCACCAGGGTCAGCGAGTCGGCCGGGGCGGGTCGCAGGGCCACGGTCACCTCGGTGATCACCCCGAGGGTGCCCTCCGAGCCGACGAACAGCCGGGTCAGGTCGTAGCCGGCCACCCCCTTGGCCGTACGCCGGCCGGTGCGCAGCACCTCACCGGAGGCGAGCACCACCTCCAGGCCGAGGACGTACTCGGTGGTCACGCCGTACTTCACGCAGCACATGCCGCCGGCGTTGGTGGCCACGTTGCCGCCGATCGTCGACGACTCCCAGGAGCCGGGGTCCGGCGGGTACCAGAGGCCCTCTTTCGCCACCGCCCCGGCCAGCGCCGCGTTGACCACCCCCGGTTGGACCACGGCGATCCGGCTCACCGGGTCGATCTCCCGGATCTCGTTCATCGCCACGGTGCTGAGCACCACCGCGCCGTCGACCGCGTTCGCCGCGCCGGCCAGCCCGGTCCGTGCGCCCTGCGGCACCACAGGTACGCCGTGCCGTGCCGCCGCCTGGACCACGGCCACCACCTGCTCGGTGGTGCGCGGCCGGGTCACCGCCAGCGGGACGCCGGCGTCGCACAGGTCGGCCTCGTCGCGCTGGTGCACGCGTAGCAGGTCCGGGTCGGTGAGCACGGCGTCGGCACCGAGCGCGGCGCGCAGGTCGTCGAGGAGCGCGGTGGCTGCCATGCAGCCGAGGTTAGGTCGCCGACTGGCGATCATCAACATGATCGACTGCGGGGGATAACTTGGGCACCATGCTCTATGTGGACCGGCCGGCCTGGCCGTGGCGTGGTCGGCTCTGGTCGCACCTGATCAGTGACGTCTCGTACGCCGAGCTGCACGCCTTCGCCGAGGCACTCGGCGCCCCCCTGCGCGGCTTCGACCGGGACCACTACGACATTCCGGCCGACCGGTTCGCGGCGGCGGTGTGGCTCGGTGCCCGGGAGGTGCCGAGCCGGGAGCTGGTCCGGTTGCTCCGGGCCGCCGGCCTGCGTCGTCCGAAACACCTGATCAGCCCGCGGTCTCCGGTTCGCCGGTGAGCGCGGCCAGCTCGCGGCGCACATTGTCCCGCGCGGGCTCCTCCCACCGGCTGGCCAGCGGCGGCGACCGGAACAGCGCGGGCAACGCCAGCAGGCCTGTCAACACGGCCGCCCGCCCAGCCCGGAAGGCCGGCTCCGGCACGTGGGCGTACTCCCGACGGATCGCCGCCGCGTAACCCTGGTAACCGGCCGGCGGTGCGGCGAGCACGGCCAGGTCGGCATCGCAGAGCAGCGCGCCGTCCCGGTCGACCGGCGCCACCGTGTGCCCGGCGGTGAGCAGCACCAGCCGGCGCACCTCGGCCACCGTGGCCGCCGGCACCCCGAGCCCGCTGAGCACGGTCTCGGCAAGCGCGGCGCTGTCCCGTTCATTGGCGTCGCCAACGGCCCGGGGGTCGTAGACCGCGTCGTGGAACCAGGCCGCCAGCCGGACGACGTCGGCCCGACCGGCCAGGTCGGCGTGCTTGTCGACCACGTCGAGCACCGCCGTCAGGTGGGCAAGCGTGTGATAGTGCCGGTGCGGCTCCCGCCAACGGGCGAGCAACTGCTCGCCGGCCCTCGTCGTATCCGCATCGGGCCGCGCGCCGGCATCCCGGGCCGCCGCCCCCCACCGCTCCAGCAGATCAACCACCGCCCGAGTCTCCCGCATCCACCCACGGCGCGCGGGACGGGAGGATTCAGCGGGCCCACCACGGGTAGTCGCGCCCATGGCCGTGGCCCGGGACAAGCGACAGCCGATGGTGCGACGTACCGCGCTGCGCGACGGGTTGGTGGACATCGACGGCGCGCGGATCGCCGAGGCCACCGAACAGCTGCGCCACCGCGGCCGAGCCACCCTGCACGACCGGCTGCACCGGGTACGGATGGCCGGCGGACTCGCCGTGCAGGCCGGGCTGGCCGCCGGGCTGGCGTACCTGATCTCGCACAAGGTGCTCGGCAACCCGCAACCGGTCTTCGCGCCGATCTCCGCGGTCGGCACCCTGGCCGCGTCGGTGGGGCAGCGGTTCCGCCGGACGGTGGAGCTGATCGTCGGGGTGGGGGTCGGGGTGGCCGTCGGCGACCTGCTGATCTACCTGCTCGGCACCGGGGCGTGGCAGCTCGGCCTGGTGGTCACGGTGGCGATCCTGCTCACCATCTTCGCCGGCGCGAGCGTGGCGATCGTCATCCAGGCGGCGGCCACCGCGGTGCTGATCGTGACGCTGAGCCCGTCGACCCAGAACCTCGAGATACCCCGCTTCGTCGACGCGTTCCTCGGTGGTGGGATCGCGCTGCTGGTCACGGCGGTGTTGCTGCCGCTGAACCCGCTGCGAGTGATCAACCGGGCGGCTCGGCCCGCCCTGGACCTGTTGGCCGCCCAACTCGACGCCACCGCCGACGGACTGCGCAGCCGGGACCGCGCCACCATCCAGGGCGCACTGGAGAGGCTGCGCAACAACAAGGAGGAACTTGCCACCCTCGGCGAGGCGATCGAGGGGGCGAAGGAGACGGCGACCCTCTCCCCGGCCCGCTGGCACCGGCGCGACGAGCTGACCCACTACGCGGAGGCCGCCGACCCGATCGACAGGGCGATGCGCAACAGCGGCACGCTGATCCGCCGGTCCGTGACGCTTGTCGAGGACGAGGAGCCGGTGCCCGATCCGATGCCGGACGCGATCGGTCACCTCGCCGAGTCGGTCCGGCTGCTCAAGCACGAGTTCGCCTCCGGTGAGGAGCCGGAGAAGGCCCGGGAGCGTTCGCTGCGGGCGGTCAGCGAGGCCGGCCGGGCGTACGGCGACGGGGTGGGCTTCTCCGGCAGTGTGGTGATCGCCCAGGTCCGGACGACGGCGAGCGACCTGCTGGTCGCCTCCGGAATCGAGCAGGAGGAGGCGAACCGGTGGATCCGCACCGCCTTCGGGGAGCAGGAACGCCCGGTCGGTGAACCCGTCGAGCCCGGTGCGGCGCCGAAGCCACCCACCGCCCCGCCGGTCGGCTGACCGAGAGCCCCGCCGGCCCGGCCTCAGCCCAGCTCGGCCAGCGCCGCGAGCAGCCGGTCCACCTCATCGAGAGTGCTGCCCAGCCCGATGCTGGCGCGCAGCGCGGTCGGCGGCAGGTCCCGCCGGCCGGTACGCCCCGCCGCCTCGCCGAGCAGACGCCGGGCCAGCGGGTGGGCACAGAACAACCCGTCCCGTACGCCGATGCGGTGCTCGGCGGCAAGCCGCGTGGCCACCTCGGTGGAGTCCCATCCGGCGACCACGAACGACACGATGCCGACCCGGGGCGCGTCCACGCCGAAGGTGCGCAGCTCGACGACGTGCGGCAGGGCGGCGATGCCGGTCCGCAGCCGGGCCAGCAGGGCCTGCTCGTGGGCGACCAACGCGGCCTGGTCCGCGTCGTCGAGGGCCGCGCACACCGCCGCCAACGCGACCGCGCCGAGCAGGTTCGGGGTGCCACCCTCGTGTCGCGCTGGGCCGGTCGTCCAGGTCACGTCGTGGGTGGCCGGCCCGACATGGCTGGTGGCCCCACCCCCGGCCAGGTACGGCGGGGCGGCGTCCAGCCAGTCCGCCCGACCGATCAGCACGCCCGCGCCGAACGGCGCGTACAGCTTGTGGCCGGACACGGCCAGGTAGTCGACGTCGAGCGCGAGCAGGTCGACCGGGGCGTGCGGGGCGAGTTGCGCGGCGTCGAGCACGATCCGGGCACCGTGCCGGTGGGCCACCCGCGCCAGCTCGGCGACCGGCCACCGCTCACCTGTCACGTTGCTCGCGCCGGTCACCGCCACCAGCACCGGCAGGGCCGGGCTGCTGCCCCGACGCAGCTCGGTGAGGGCGGCGGCGAGATCGCGTACCGCACCGTCGGGGTCACTGGGCACCGGCAACCGCACCGACCCACGCGGCCACGGCAGCAGATTGGCGTGGTGCTCACCGGCGAAGGTGACCACCGTCGTGCCGGCCGGCACGGCCCTCGCCAGCAGGTTGAGCGCGTCGGTCGTGTTGCGGGTGAAGATCACGTGATCGTCGGCGCGAGCCCCGAAGAAGTCGCCGATCGTCTGGCGCGCCTGCTCGTACGCCAGGGTGCAGCGCCGCGACAGCGCTCCGGCTCCGCGGTGCACGCTCGCGTACCAGGGAAGCAGCTCGGCCACCGCGTCGGCGGCGGCCCGCGCGCACGGCGCACTTGCCGCGTAGTCCAGGTTGATCTCACCCGGCACGCCCAGGACGTCGAGCGGCGCAGTGGGCAGACGTGACGGTGCGGGGACGACAGTGACGGACACGCCGGAACCTCCGGGGTCAGGGACCCCGGATGCGGCATCGGGACGGGGTCCGCGCTTGCCCAGCACGCCGATCGGGCTGGGCCCGGTCATCACCCGGGGCACCCCACCGCGAACTCGACGAGGGTTGCCGGCCAGCAAGCCGGGGCTTGACGCTGGCGCTCGTGACCTGCCGGCAGCATAGCGGCTGCCGATGCGACCGAACCAGCCGGCGGCGGATGGCTACGCTGACCGCATGGCCGACACCCCGCCCGGTACACCGCTGCCGCCGTCGCCCGCCGCCCCGCCCGCTCCCGCCGCCCCGCCCACGGGCGAGACGCCCCGGATGCCGCTGCGCCGACTGGGCTGGCGGCGGTTCCTGGTGCTGGCCGGGGTGGTGCTGCTCATCGCGGCCTGCGCGGTGTTCATGGTCTTCACACTCGGCCAGTCGCTCGGTGCGCAGGCCCTGCTGATCGGGGTGGTCGCCGCCATCCTGCCGGTGCCGGTGCTTGTCGCCTGCTTCCTCTGGCTGGACCGCTACGAACCGGAACCGCTGAAGTACCTGATCTTCTGCTTCGCCTGGGGGGCGTTCGTCTCCACCGCCGCCTCGCTCACGGTGAACGACTTCGCGGCCAACCTGTTCGACGACTGGGGCCTGCCGTCCGCGCTCACCGGGGTGCTGGTGGCGCCGTTCATCGAAGAGTTGACCAAGGCGCTGGGCCCGATCCTGCTGCTCGTGTTCCGCCGCCGCGAGTGGTCCGGGATCACCGACGGCCTGGTCTACTGCGGGCTCGCCGCGGTCGGCTTCGCGATGGTGGAGAACATCCTCTACCTGGGCGGTTTGGGTTACGCGTCCGGCGCCGACCGTTACGGTCCTGCCACCGGCATCCAGCAGGTCATCGCCATCTTCATCCTGCGGATCCTGCTGTTCGGGTTCGCCCATCCCCTCTTCACCTCGATGACCGGTGTGGGGCTGGGCATCGCCTCCCGGACGGCCGACCGACGCATCCGGGTGCTCGCCCCGATCGCCGGCCTGCTGCTGGCGATGATGCTGCACGGCACGTGGAACCTGCTGCCCACGCTGACCCAGGCCACCGGCGAGGCCGTGATCATGCTGTACGGCTTCCTGGGCCTCATGGTGCCGGTCTTCTTCGGCACCGTGGGGCTGGCGCTCTGGCTGCGCGCCTGGGAGGGGCGGCTCACCGAGCGGGTCCTACCCGACTACGTCCGTGCCGGCTGGCTCAGCCCGCCCGAGGTGGCCGCTCTGAGCAGTCTCGGCCGGCGACACGCCGCCCGCAGTTGGGCGCGTCGAGTCGCAGGCGACGCCGGGGTGCGGGCGATGCGGGGTTACCAGGCCGCAGCCACCCGGCTGGCCCTGCTACGCGACGGGGCGCTGCGTGGATTGGACCGCAAACCCGCCGACCAGGAGCGGACCGCCCGCGAAGAGCGCGAGCTGCTGGACGCGATCAGCGCGTACCGGACGTTCTTCGTCGGTCGGGACCCGCAGGCCCCGGCCGGAGTCTGGGACGGCAGCCGCTACCACCTGCGCTTCCCCGACGGTACGCAGCGCACGGTGGACGCCCCGGACGAGCCGGTCGTGCCGATCCCGGTAGTGCTGGCCCCCACCCCGGCCCCGCTCGGCTACACCCCACCCGCCTGGCCCGGCCCCCACGCAGCGCCACCCTGGCCACCAACCCACCCCTAACACCCCGCCGCCGCCCCCCGGCCCCCCCGCCCCCGCCCCGCGCCCTGCCCGCGCCGATCTTGCGGTTGCTGTTGTCGAGAAGCCCTGAATGCCCCTTATGCCGGGACAGCAAGTGCAAGATCGGCGCTGACCCGGGTCGATCAAGGAGTTGGGGTGCCTGGTTTGGGGCTACTTGTGGACTTTGTCGCCCATCACAAGTCCAAGATCGACGGGGTGGGGCAGGGGCCGCGGCAGGACAGGGCAGGGCGAAGGCGGGGCGGGGTTTGGTGTCAGGTCATCAGTGAGGTTAGGAAGTCACCTAGGCCCTGGAACATCGCGATGAGCGCGGCTCCGATCGCCCTGAACATCTGCGCGGCACCGTCCGGCCGGAAGGCCATGAAGTAGATCAGGAACGCGACACTGCCCCAGGTCAAGAGCTTCTTTACGAATACCGGCATCGTCCCTCCCCAGGGCCACGGTCGCCGGATGGCTTCCCGTCGTACGGCCGGGCAAACGGTGCGCGACGGGGCCTGGTGGCCGGGGGAGGTGCGTCAGAGGTAGAGGCCGGTCGAGTCGTTCTCGATCCGCTCGGCGGCCACGGCGTGCACGTCCCGCTCCCGCAGCAGCACGTAACCGCGGCCGTGCAGCTCGACCTCGGAGCGGTCGTCGGGGTCGAAGAGCACCCGGTCGCCGGAGACGATGGCGCGGACGTTCGGCCCGACCCCGACCGCGGTGGCCCAGGCGAGGCGCTTGCCGACCGCTGCGGTCGCCGGAATGACGATGCCGGCGGTGGAGCGGCGTTCGCCCTCGCTGCCCTCCATCCGCACCAGCACGCGGTCGTGCAGCAGGCGGATCGGCAGGCCGGCGTCGAGATCGTTGTCGGCGGTCACGCCGCAGACGCTACCGTGTGGCCGACGGTGGCCCGCCGGTGGTTACGCCGGAGGTGGTCGGGGCAATGTGTGGCTGAACTGCCCTACGGTGTCGGGAACGGACGTATGCTGTCCGACCTGTCGCCGTTGGCGGGCCGGGTTCTTCTGCCAGGAGGTGCGCTTGAGCCGCTTCGAGCGGGTACGCGGGCGGCTTCGCCGCGCCTACCAGTCACGACAGGAGTCGGCGCGCGCCGACGAGGGCGCCTCGTCCGATGCGCTTGACGACGCGTCGGAGGCTGCCCGGGTGGCGTCGCCGACCGTGCCGGGGCCGACCGCGCCGTCGAGCGCCGCAGTCTACGGCGCGGAACCGCCGGTGGACCTGCACAGCTCCACCTCCAGTCGGGACGACGCCGACGTTCCGCACGGGCTGCGGATCGCCGCCGCGTGGTGTTGGCGACTGATCGTGATCGGCGTGGTGGCCTGGGCGCTGCTGCGGATCGTCGGCACGGTCAAGATCGTGATCATTCCGCTGGCCATCGCGTTGCTGCTCTCCGCGCTGCTCGCCCCGGCGGTGGGCTGGTTGCTGCGGGTCCGGTTCCCCCGGTCGCTGGCGACGGCGGTGGTGCTTGTCGGCGGTCTGGCCGCGGTGATCGGCACGCTGACGCTCGTGGTCAACGAGTTCATCCGCGGCGTACCGGAGCTGAGCGAGAAGTCGTCGGAGGGCGTCCGGCAGATCCAGAATTGGCTGAAGACAGGCCCACTGCATCTTTCGGACACCCAACTCGACCGCTACATCGACGAGGCGCAGGCCTGGATCAACAACAACACCTCGAGGTTCACCAGCGGCGCGCTGAGCACCGCCGCGACGCTTGCCGAGGTGCTGACCGGCACGCTGCTGGTGCTCTTCGCGACCTTCTTCTTCCTGCGTGACGGCAACCGGATCTGGCGCTTCCTGGTCCGGCTGCTGCCGGTGGCCGCCCGGTGGAAGGTCGACGACGCGGGCCGCGCCTCCTGGCAGACGCTTGTCGCCTACGTCCGCGCGACAGTGCTCGTCGCCTTCATCGACGCGGTCGGCATCGGCATCTTCCTGGTCGCCTTCGACATCCCGTTCGCCTTCCCGCTTGCCGCGTTGGTCTTCCTCGGCGCGTTCATTCCGATCGTCGGTGCGGCGCTTTCCGGCGGCGTGGCGGTGTTGGTGGCCCTCGTCGACAGCGGCCCGGTCACCGCGTTGATCATCCTGGCTGCGGTGATCGTCGTGCAGCAGGTGGAGGGTCACATCCTGCAACCGCTGATCATGGGCCGGGCGGTCGCACTGCACCCGCTCGCGGTGATCATCGGTATCGCGGCCGGTGTCGTACTCGCCGGCATCACCGGCGCGCTGGTCTCGGTGCCGCTCATCGCGGTGCTGAACACCGCGATCCGCCGGCTTGCCGCCCGACGGGTCCCGGACACCCCACCCGACGCCGTGGTCGTCGCCGCCCAGGCCCCGTAGACCCGCCCCGCTCGGGCTCGGGCGCCCCGCAGACCGGCTTGATCACGCACGAACGTGGAAAGAGTGGCCTCCCGCAGCAGGGAGGCCACTCTTTCCACGTTGCAGCGCGATCTTGCCGCGTGGCGGGGCCCGCGACGGCGGCGCGGCGGGGATGGGCGTCAGGACTTGGCGAGGCGTTCCAGGGCGCCGCGGGCCACCTCGGGGCGCGTGGTGTACCAGAACGGGGGCAGCGACCGGCGCAGGAACGGCCCGTAGCCGCGAGCCGTCTCCAGTCGCGAGTCGAGCACCGCGACCACACCCTTGTCGCCGGTCGCCCGGATCAGCCGGCCCACGCCCTGCGCCAGCCGTACCGCCGCGATCGGCACGCTTACCGCCGCGAAGCCGGAGCCACCACCCGCGTCGACCGCCGCCGCCCGGGCCGCCGCCAGCGGTTCGTCCGGGCGAGGGAAGGGCAACCGGTCGATGACGACGAGCTGGCAGGCGTCGCCCGGCACGTCCACCCCCTGCCAGAGCGACATCACCCCGAACAGGCAGCTGGCGCGCTCCTCGCGGAAGCGACGTACCAGCAGCGGCAGCGCCTCCTCGCCCTGGAGCAACACCGGCAGGTCGGTCCGCGCGCGCAACAGCTCCGCCGCCTGCTGCGCGGCCCGCCGGGAGGAGAAGAGCCCGAGAGTACGACCACCGAGCGCTTCGACCAGCCCGAGCAACTCCTCTCCGGCAGCCTCGGGCAGCCCCGAGACGCTGGGGCGGGGGAGGTGCGCGGCGACGTACAGGATGCCCTGCCGGGCGTAGTCGAACGGCGACCCGACGTCGAGTGACCGCCACCCGGGGCCTTCGGTGGCCGGTACCACGGCGTTCGGGGTGACCTCGCCGGCGAGGCGGCGGCCCGGCGCTTCGGCGGCCGGACGGCCGGGGGCGGTGCGGGCGGCCAGCGCGGCTGCGGCGGGGGTGGGCGGTGCGGGCGGTGGCGCGTCCAGCCCGAGGGCGCGGGCGACCGTGTCGAACCGGCCGCCGAGCGCCAGGGTCGCCGAGGTGGCGACGACTGTGCGCTCGTCGTACAGGTGGGTGGCGAGGGTGCCGGCGACCGAGAGGGGCGCTACGACAAGCGCCCGGCGGCTGCCGCTGTCGTTCTTCTCCACCCACGCCACGTCGTGGTCGGCCTCCTCCAGCAGCCGCTGCGCGGTGGTGGAGAGCTCGTCCAGGGCGGCCTTGGCCTGCTGCTTGCGGACCGGGTCGGGGTCGTCGGCCTTGATGTCGCCGATCGCGTCCAGGGCGGTGCGGGTCGCGGCGTCGAGCAGGGTGCACGCCTCCCGCAGTGGCGTCGGCAACCCTGCGGTTATCCGCCCGGCCGGCGCCTCGGCCAGCCCGACCGCGAGGGCGTCGCCGGCGGCGGTGAGCGCCTCGGCGGTCTCCGGGCGCAGCAGCGTGCGGGCCCGCCGGGTGGTCCGGTCGATCAGCTCCGGCACCAGCTCGGCCTGCGCCGCCGAGGAGACCCGGTCGGCCAGCTCGTGCGCCTCGTCGACGATGAGCAGCTTGTGCGGTGGCACGATGTGCCGGTCGGCGAGCATGTCGACGGCGAGCAGGCTGTGGTTGGTCACCACGATGTCGGCCTCCCGGGCGCGGGCCCGGGACGCCTCGGCGAAGCACTCCTGCCCGAACGGGCAACGGGTCGCGCCGACGCACTCGCGCGCCGGCATCGACACCAGCCGCCAGGCCTGGTCGTCGACGCCTGGGTCCAGCTCGTCCCGGTCGCCGGTGGCGGTCTTCTCGGCCCAGTCGCGCAGCCGCTCGACCTGCTTGCCCAACCGGCCCGCCTCACCGAGCCACTTCGTTCCGCCGCCGGGACGTGCCGCAGGGGCGTCGAAGAGGGTGTCCTCCGGCTCCTCCTCGGTGGAGTTGTCAAGTCGGGCGAGGCAGAGGTAGTGGTGGCGGCCCTTGAGCACGGCGAAGGTCGGCCGACGGCCGAGCACCGGCTCGACCGCGTCGGCGAGCCGGGGCAGGTCGTGGTCGACCAACTGGGACTGCAACGCCAGGGTGGCGGTGGAGACCACCACCGGGCCGTCCACAGTGAGCGCCGGCGCGAGGTAGGCCAGTGACTTGCCGGTGCCGGTGCCCGCCTGCACGAGCAGGTGCTCGCCGCCGGCCACGCAGTCCTCGATGGCAGTGGTCATCTGTAGCTGGCCGGGGCGTTCCGCGCCGCCGGGCACCGCGCCGACCGCCGCCGCCAGCAGTTCCGTGCCGCTGGGCCGGGCACCCCGCCGCCGGCCCTTCGCGCGGGCCGACGGGGTGGCGGAACCGGTGGCGGTGCGGGGCGGAGTCACCGTGCGACGGTACCCGGCGCCGCCGACACCGGCCGCGCCCATCCGCCGCGTGGCGTGCTGCCGACCAGACGCGTCGGCTGGACGACCCCGTCCGGTTACGGCCGCGCTACGACGCGTTGGGCAGTATCGGTTAGGGTGCGAATCATGCCGAGCGACATGGTCCGCGTGATCTACCGCAAGTACGACGGCAGCGCCCACCGCGACTACCCGGCCCGCCGGCTCACCGAGGACGATCTCGGCATCTGGCTCGGCGTGCCCGAGGGCACCGAGTCGGTCTACCACGGCCGACCCTCGGTGGAGAAGATCCCATTCGTGCTGCTGGTGCCTCATCGCGCCTGGTGGACGGCCATGTTCAACCCACCGCCACGCACCAGCGAGGTCTACTGCGACATCACGACGCCGGCCCGCTGGGAGTCCGACGACACCGTCCAGCTGATCGACCTGGACCTGGACGTCGTCAGGCGTCGGGCCACCGGCCTGGTGGAACTGCTCGACGAGGACGAGTTCGCCGAGCACCGGGCCCGGTTCGGCTACCCGGACGACGTGGTGGTCGAGGCCGAGGCCGCGGCACAGCGGCTGTTCGGGGCTCTGGGCGACGGCACCGAACCGTTCGCCACCGCGTACCGCAAGTGGTTGGCCCTGGTGGTCTGACGCCGCACGCCCGGTCGGGCCGCCTCACCAGCGCGGTGGCCAGCCGTCGTCGCCGTCGAGCGGCGGCAGGTCGGTCAGCTTCTCCGGGTTGAGTTGGTTGTAGATGGCGGTGATCCGGCCCTGGTCCACCGCGAACGCGGTGACCAGGCGGATCGGCCGCCCGTCGGTGTGCGCCGTCTCCATGTGCAGGCCGAGCGCGCCGTCGACGAGCACGGGCCGAGCCAGCACCCGGTCGGCGTAGCGGCCGGTCCGGCCGAACAGGCTGAGCGTGAGGCGAGCAACGGCGTCCGCGCCGAGCACCGGCCGACGGGCCGCGGGGAAGTGCCCGCCCGAGTCGCCGACGAAGACCACCTCCGGCGCGAGCACCTGGAGCAGTTGGTCCAACTCGCCGGACTCGGTGGCGGCGACGAACGCCTTGAGCACCCGGCGCTGCTCGGCCGGGCCGGCGGTGTGCCGAGGTACGTCCGGTGCGCTGACCGCCCGGCGGGCCCGCGAGGCGAGTTGCCGGGCGGCCGCCTCGGTGGTGCCGAGCACCGCCGCGACCCGGGCGAACGGCAGCGCGAACACGTCGTGCAGCACGAGGGCGACCCGTTGCTCCGGCGCGAGCCGCTCCAGCACCACCAGCAGCGCGGTGCCGACCTGATCGGTGCGGACGGCCCGTTCGGCCGGGTCGGGAGCGTACCCGTCGGCCAGCGGAAGGCCGCCCAACGGCCTCACCACCGGCTCCGGCAGCCACTGCCCCGGGTACGCCTCCCGGCGGACCCGGGCCGAGCGGAGCACGTCCAGGCAGATCCGGGCGCAGGTCGTGGTCAGCCACGCGGAGAGGTCACGGATCTCGGCGCGGGCCGCCGGTCGGGCCAGCGCCCCGGCGTAGCGCAGCCAGGTCTCCTGCACCGCGTCCTCCGCCTCACTGCGGCTGCCGAGCATCCGGTGGGCCACCGCGAGCAGCCGGCCCCGCTCGGCCTCGAACTCCGTCGCCAACTCCCGCACGACCCACCACCCCACTCCCGGTCGGCGTTCCGCTCCACATCCTCCCGCCGAGTGGGCGGGCCGGCAGCCCCGGGCGGCCCTGCCGTGGGTGGAGATCGGGGAGCGCCGGTTGGCAGGCCGGGGGTCGAAGGTCCTCTCGGCGGGCGGAGAGGCGGCGGTTGGGCGATGATCCGTGCATGAGCGCACCCCAGCAAGGGCAGATCGTGGCACCGGACGGTGGCTCGGTGCGGGACCTCCTGCGGGTCACCGCGCCGGTGGACCTCGGCGCGATCGACCCGCGGTCCACGCCCGGCCTGCCCGGGCCGGCGGGCCGCGGCGAGCACCGGAAGACCTGGGCGCGGGGGCAGGTGGAGCTGGTCGGCGCGGAGTTGGGCCGGCAGCAGGAGATGCTCTTCGCGATGGCCAAGACCGGGTCGGAGCGGCCGGCGCACCGGGTGCTGCTGGTGCTCCAGGCGATGGACTGCGGCGGCAAGGACGGCACGATCAAGCGGGTGGCCGGCGCGATGAACCCGCTGGGTCTGCACATCCGCTCGTTCGGGCCGCCGACCCGCCAGGAGCTGCGGCACGACTTCCTCTGGCGGATCCGGCGGGAGCTGCCGCCGGCGGGGTACGTGGGGATGTTCAACCGTTCGCACTACGAGGACGTGTTGATCGCCCGGGTCGGCGCGCTGGTGCCGGAGACGACCTGGCGAGCCCGCTATGACCAGATCAACTCGTTCGAGCGGGAGCTCGCCGAGGGTGGAATGACCCTGGTGAAGGTCATGTTGCACATCTCGTACGCCGAGCAGGGCAAGCGCCTGCTGGACCGCCTCACCGACCCGCGTAAGCACTGGAAGTACAACCCGTCCGACATCGACTCCCGAGGGCACTGGGACGACTACCAGGCCGCGTACGCCGAGGCCCTGAGCCGGTGCGACACGGACGCCGCGCCCTGGTTTGTCGTGCCGGCGGACCGCAAGTGGTACCGGGACTGGGCGGTCGCGCACCTGCTGCGTGAGACGTTCGACACGCTAGACCTCGGGTATCCGGCAGCCGATTTCGACGTTGCACGGGAGCGGAAACGGCTCCTGGCTGGGGGACCGGGTGCGGGTGGGGCAGCCGAGATGAACAGTAGGTAAACGAGCGGTGAATGACGCCTGGCCAGGGGTGGGCCGGCGAATTCCCAGTTCCGTCGTTTCCTAGCATTCACCGAGCGGGCACCCGTTGGGCACCGCCACCCTTCCACCGACGCGACGAGGTCTGTGCTGTGAAGTTTTCCTTCCGCCCCACCGAGGGCGCCTTCTACGAGCTCTTCACCAGGGCCGCGCAGAACCTGGTCCGGGGCACCACGCTGCTCAACGAGCTGGCCCTGCCGGGTGTGGACGTGCAGTCCGTCAGCGAGCGGCTGACCGAGGTCGAGCACGACAGCGACCAGATCACCCACGATCTGTACAAGAAGATCAACTCGACCTTCATCACGCCGTTCGACCGGGAGGACATCTACCGGCTCGGCTCGCTGCTCGACGACGTGATGGACCACCTCGAGGCGGTCGGCGACCTGCTCTACCTGTACGGGTTGACCGAGCTTCCGGCGCTGCCCCGCGAGCTGCACGAGATGGTCAACGTGCTCGACCAGCAGGCCAAGCTGACCGCCGACGCGATGCCCCGGCTGAAGTCGATGAAGGATCTCGAGGACTACTGGATCGAGTGCAACCGGCTGGAGAACGAGGGCGACCGGATCAACCGGCAGCTGCTCGTCCGTCTCTTCTCGGGTGAGTACGACGCGTTGACGGTGCTGAAGATGAAGGAGGTCGCCGACGAGCTGGAGGCCGCCTGCGACGCCTTCGAGCACGTGGCCAACACCGTCGAGACCATCGCCGTCAAGGAGTCCTGAGCCGGTGTCCCCTGAACTCATCGCCGTGCTGGCGGTGATCGCGGTGGCCCTGGCGTTCGACTACACCAACGGCTTCCACGACGCTGCCAACGCGATCGCCACAAGCGTCTCCACCCGGGCGCTGACACCCCGGATCGCCCTGGCGCTCGCCGCGGTCGGCAACTTCATCGGCGCCCACTTCGGCGCCGGCGTCGCCAAGACCGTCGGTGACGGTCTGGTCACCCTCCCCACCGGGATCAACAGCCTCGGGGTGGTCTTCGCCGGGGTGCTCGGAGCGATCGCCTGGAACCTGATCACCTGGTACTTCGGTCTGCCCTCGTCGTCCTCGCACGCTCTCTTCGGCGGTCTGGTCGGCGCGACCCTGCTGTCCACCGGCGGCATCGTGCAGTGGGGCAACATCGGCGAGAAGGTGCTGCTGCCGATGGTGTTGTCGCCGATCGTCGGCCTCACCCTCGGCTACCTGCTGATGCTTGCCATCCTGTGGCTGTTCCGGAAGGGGCAGCCGGGCAAGCTCAACCGGGGCTTCCGCTGGGCGCAGACCGCCTCGGCGGCAGCCATGTCGATCGGTCACGGCATGCAGGACGCCGCCAAGACCATGGGCATCGTGGTGCTGGCGCTCTACACCGGCGGTTTCCAGGAGAGCAAGACGCACATCCCCGGATGGGTGTTCTGGACCTCGGCGACGATGCTGGCCCTCGGCACGTACGCCGGTGGTTGGCGGATCATCCGGACCCTCGGCCGCAAGATCATCGACCTGGGGCCGCCGGAGGGCTTCGCCGCCGAGACCGTCGCCAGCGCGGTGCTCTACTTCAACGCCCTGGTGCTGAAGGCGCCGATCTCCACCACCCACACGATCACCTCGGCGATCATGGGCGTGGGCGCGACCAAACGGCTCTCCGCGGTTCGCTGGAACGTGGCCGGCAACATCGTGCTCGCCTGGATCATCACGTTCCCGGCAGCCGCCCTGATCGCGTGCATCATGTACCTGCTGGTCCGGCCGCTCTTCGGCTGAGCCCGTTCCGCTCGAAGTCGGAGGCCCCCGGTCACCCGGGGGCCTCCGTCGTTCACTCGTACCGCACGCCGATCTGTTCGCGGACCGTGTCCAGCAGGGCCATCACCTCGAGGGTCGTCGAGTGCGGCACCACCGGGCTCTCGGTCAGCCCGGCGGCCAGGCAGCGCTGCACCTCGATCGCCTCGTACTGGTAGCCGTTGCCGGCCTCCTCGGTGGTGATCGTCTCCGGCTCCGCGCCGGCCCGGTGCAGAGTCACCGAACCCGGCCGGAAGAACGGCTCCGGCAGGTCGATCCGGCCGGTGCTGCCGACGATCGACGCGGACAGCTCACTCGCTCCGACCATGCCACAGCTCAGGGTCGCGAGCGCGCCGCTGTCGTACCCGAAGAGGATGCCGGTGTTCTCGTCCGTGCCCTCCGGCCCGAGCTGCGCCCACGAGCGCACGTGCTGCGGCACCCCGAGCAGCAGGTGAGCCAGGCTGATCGGGTAGATCCCCAGGTCGAGCAGGGCGCCCCCGCCCAACGCCGGGTTGCGCATCCGATGCTCCGGCGGGAACGGCCCGGCCACCCCGAAGTCGGCCCGGACGCCGGTGACCGTGCCGATCGCCCCTCCCCCGATCAGCTCGACCACCCGCAGGATCATCGGATTCAGTCGCATCCACATGGCCTCCATCAGGAAGACCCCGGCGGCGCGGGCGGTGTCGATCAACTCGGTGCTGGAGGCCAGGTCGAGGGTGAACGGCTTCTCCAGCAACACCGCCCGACCGGCGGTGAGGCAGGTCATCGCCGCCTCGTAGTGCGCGGAATGCGGGGTCGCGACGTAGATCGCGTCCACCTCCGGGTCGGCCGCCAGCTCCACCCAGGAGCCGTAGGCACGCTTCGCGCCGTACGTGTCGGCGAAGCGCCGCGCGCTCTCCGCGGAACGGGAACCGACCGCGACCAACTCGGCGTCCGGCACCAACCGGAGGTCTTCGGCGAAACGGCTGGCGATGTGGCCGGTGGCCAGGATGCCCCAACGAGTCATGCCGGAACGCTAACCCCTGCGGTCGCGGGGTCGCCCGCCCCACCCACTCCTCGCCTACCGAGCACCTGTTGCGTCGCCTTTGCTCTGCTGCCGCCGAAGCGCCAGTAATCGGCCGCGCCCGAGGGTGGTGCGCACGGGTGGTGCGTGAACGGCAGCAGAGCAAAGGGCGTGGTCGGTGGTCTGGCCCGGTGGTGGCCCGGCCCCGGGGAACTAGGCTCGCGGCATGACGATCGACAGCGCCGGCTTCGCCGCCCCGGCCGCCCTGGTCGAGCACGCCCGCCGGTTCCAGGCCGAGGGTGGCACCCCGGCCACGCCGCGGGTCGCGGCCACCGTGTTGCTGCTGCGTCCGACCGACGACGACTTCGAGGTGTACGTCATCCGCCGGGTCGCCGCGATGACCTTCGGCGGGATGTACGCCTTCCCCGGCGGCGGGGTGGACCGCTCCGACTCGGAGGCGCACCTGGACTGGGCTGGCCCGACACCTGGTGAGTGGGCGGACCGGCTGGGCGTGGCCCCGCAGGCCGCGCAGGCGGTGGTCTGTGCCGCTGCCCGGGAGGTCTTCGAGGAGGCAGGCGTCCTGCTCGCCGGCCCGGACCGGGAGACCGTGGTGGGCGACGTCAGCGGCGACGACTGGGAGGCGGCCCGGCAGGACCTGGAGGGGCGCCGGCTGGGCTTCGCCGCACTGCTCGCCGACCGTCAGCTCACCCTCCGGTCGGACCTGCTGCTGCCGTGGAGCCGGTGGGTCACTCCCGAGTTCGAGCCGCGCCGCTTCGACACGTACTTCTTCATCGCCCTTTTGCCTGCGGGCCAACGGACCCGCGACGTCTCCGGCGAGGCCGACCACACCCTGTGGATCCGGCCGGCGGACGCGCTGACCCGCGCGCAGGCCGGCGAGCTGACCATGCTGCCACCGACACTTGTCACGCTGGCCCAGGTGGCGGCGGCCGGCGATCTCGCCGGAGTGGCACGGGCGGCGGCTGATCGGGATGCCGCAAGCCCGGTCATCCCACGTCTGGACCTACCACCGGACGGCGAGCCCCGCTTCGTCCTGGGCTGATGCAGTTGCGGACATGGCACCGGCGCCCACGCCGGGAGGGCGGGGCGCCGGTGACCGGACGTTTTCGGCTCAGCCGAAGCGGCCGGTGATGTAGTCCTCGGTCTTCTTCACGCTCGGGTTGCTGAAGATCTTCTGGGTGTTGTCGTACTCGATGAGCCGGCCCGGGTCGCCGGTCTTCTCGATCGAGAAGAAGGCGGTCCGGTCCGACACCCGCGCGGCCTGCTGCATGTTGTGCGTCACGATGATGATTGTGAACTTGTCCTTGAGCTGGAACATCAGGTCCTCGATCGCCAGCGTGGAGATCGGGTCCAGGGCCGAGCACGGCTCGTCCATCAGGACGACCTGCGGCTCGACCGCGATGGTCCGGGCGATGCAGAGCCGCTGCTGCTGACCGCCGGAGAGGCCGGCGCCCGGCTTGCCCAGCCGGTCCTTGACCTCGCCCCACAGGTTCGCGGCGCGCAGGGCCTTCTCGGCCGCGTCCTCCAGGATCGACTTCTTGCGGACCCCGTTGAGCTTCAGCCCGGCCACCACGTTCTCGAAGATGCTCATGGTGGGGAACGGGTTCGGGCGCTGGAAGACCATGCCGATCGTGCGCCGGACCGCGGTGACGTCCACGTCCCGGTCGTAGATGTCCTGGTCGTCGATGGTCAGGCTGCCCTCGACCCGGGCCCCCGGCAGCACCTCGTGCATCCGGTTGATCGACCGCAGGAACGTCGACTTGCCGCAGCCGGACGGCCCGATGAGGGCGGTCACCGTCTTCGGCTCGACGGTCAGGTTGATGTTCTCGATCGCCTTGAAGCCGCCGTAGTACGCGGTGACGTTCGAGGCGGAGACGCGCTTGGCCATGGTGGTACCTCCGGGGTTCATCGGCTGAGCCTGTTGCGACGGGCCAGCAACTTCGCCGCGATCGTCAGGATGAGTACGAGGGCGACCAGGGTGAGTGCCGCGGTCCACGCCCGTGCCGGCGCGTACTTCGACGCGTCACCGGCCTGCTGGTAGACGAAGAGGGACAGCGACGACTGGTTGTTCTCGAAGGGGTTGGTGTTGATGGCGGCGCCGCCGCCGGCGACAAGCAGCACCGGCGCGGTCTCGCCGGCCGCGCGGGCGATGGCGAGCATGACGCCGGTGACGATGCCGGGCAGCGCCGTCGGCAGCACCACCCGCAGGATGGTCTTCCACTTGGGTACGCCGAGCGCGTACGCGCCCTCGCGCAGTGGCGCCGGTACGAGGCGGAGCATCTCCTCGGTGGACCTGACGATCGTGGGCAGCATGAGCACGCTCAGCGCGAGCGCGGCGGCGAAGCCGGAGAAGCTGGGCCGACCGTCGTTGAACCACGGCGACACGATCAGCACCCAGAACGCCAGCACGAAGAGGCCGGAGACGATCGACGGGATGCCGGTCATCACGTCCACGAAGAAGCGGATCGCGAAGGCGAACTTGCCCCGCCCGTACTCGACGATGTAGATCGCGCAGAGGACACCGAGCGGGACGGTGATCAGGGTGGCGATGCCGACCTGCTCCAGCGTGCCGACGATCGCGTGGTACGCGCCGCCGTTGGCGTCCCGGGCCCCGATGTTGTTCATCGAGGTCTGGAAGAAGTTGACGTCCAGCCGCTCGGCGCCCTTGCTGACAAGCGTCCAGACCACCGAGACGAGCGGCAGCACCGCCAGCACGAATGCGGAGTGGATCAGCGCGCTCCAGGTGCGGTTGCGGGCCGACCGGCGTCCCTCGACCGCGTTCGCGGCGGCGAAGAGCCCGACCAGGTAGAGGATCGCGCCGAGGACGACGACGAGGACCGGGCCGCCGATGCCGGTGCCGTAGACGACCACGGCGGCGAGCGCCAGGGCCGCCACGGCGATGGCCGGAGCGGCGTACCAGGGCAGCCGCCTGGCCCGCAGCGAGTCGGGCTGGGCCGGTGGCCGGGTGCGGTGGGAGGTGGCGGTTGTGGTCATGCGGCCGACTCCGTGAACTCCCGGCGGCGGTAGATGATCGCCCGCGCCGTGATGTTGACGATCAGCGTGATGGTGAACAGCACCAGACCGGAGGCGATGAGCGCGCCCCGGCCGGTCTCGTTCGCCTCGCCGAACGCGTTGGCGATGTTGGCGGCGATGGTGTTGCCGCCGTTCTGGATCAGGTTGAACGAGATGCCGAAGGTGATGCCGAGGGTCAGCGCCAGGGCGATGGTCTCGCCGAGGGCCCGGCCGAGGCCGAGCATCATCGCGGCGATGATGCCGGGGCGGCCGTACGGGAGCACCGCCGTGCGGAGCATCTCCCAGCGGGTGGCGCCCAGGGCGAGGGCGGCCTCCTCGTTCGCGGTGGGCGTCTGGAGGAACACCTCGCGGGAGAGCGAGGTGATGATCGGCAGCACCATGATCGCGAGCACCAGGGCACCCAGCATGACGGACGCCCCGAAGGGGCCGTCGCCGCCGAAGAGCGGGATCCAGCCGAAGTGCTGGTTCAGCCAGATGGAGAAGTCCCGGACCGGGCTGCTGAAGACGTCCCGTCCCCAGAGGCCGAAGACCACGCTCGGTACGGCGGCCAGCAGGTCGACCAGGAACCCGAGCGCGGTGCCCAGTCGGCGCGGCGCGTAGTGCGACAGGTAGAGCGCGATGCCGAGCGCCACCGGCACCGCGATGAGCAGCGCGAGCGCCGAGCTGAGCACGGTGCCGAAGGCGAGCGCACCGATGCCGAACTTCGGCTGGGTGTCGTTGGGGGACCAGCCCTCGTAGGACCAGAAGTTCTCGGTGTTGGCGCGTAGGGCCGGTACCGCCTTGGCGACCAGGAAGATCGCGATGGCGGCGATGATGACCAGAACTGCGGTACCGGCGGCCAGGGTGAGACCGCGGAAGGCCCGCTCGGCGCCGAACTTTCGGCTGCGCGGCAGTGCGCCGCCGCCGCCCAGCCCGGTGCCGCCCGGGGAACGGGTGCTGACTGGTGCCTCGGCCACACGCGCCGAGGCACCGGCGGGCCACTCGTGACTCTGGGTCACGCGCGTCCCGCCGGTGCCGGCGTCGGCCGAGCGGTGAGGGGTTTCACCCATCTGCTCGCTCGATTCGGTTGCGGAGGTGTGGGGTCGGGTCAGGAGAGGTTCTTGACCGCGGTCTCGACCTTGGTGCGGACCGTCTCCGGCAGCGGGGCGTAGCCCAGCTCGGTGAGAGAGGCCTGGCCCTCGGCGCTGGCGGCGTGGCCGAGCAGGCCCTTGACCAGCTTCAGCTTGTCGGCCGCGAGGCCCTTGCTGCAGACGATCTCGTACGTCGCCAGGACGATCGGGTAGGCCCCGGCCTCCTTGGTGTTGTAGTCGATCTTCAGCTTGAGGTCGTCACCCTGACCCTCGATGGCAGCGCCGGCGATGGTCTTGCCAGCCGCCTCGGCGGTCAGCGCGGCGAACTCGCCGTTGCCGTTGCCGATCTTCGACATCTTCAGGCCGGCGTTCTCGGCGAACGACCACTCCATGTAACCGATGGAACCGTCCGCGCCCTTGACCCGGCTGGCCACGCCGTCCGAGCCCTTGGCGCCGGTGCCGCCCGGGGCCTTCCACGCCTTGGCGTTGCCGAGGGTCCAGTCGCTCTCGGCGGTCTTCGAGAGGTACTTGGTGAAGTTGTCGGTGGTGCCCGACTCGTCCGAACGGTGGACGGTCTGGATGGTGGTCGCCGGGAGCGTGGCGCCCGGGTTGTCAGCCTTGATCGTGGCGTCGTCCCACTTGGTGACCTTGCCGGCGAAGATCTTCGCCAGGGTGGCCGGCTTGAGCTGGAGGTTGTCCACGCCGCTGACGTTGTAGGCGACGGCCACCGGGCCGATAACCATCGGCAGGTGGATGGCCTTGCCGCCGGCGCACTTGGCGTCCGCCTGCGGCTGCTCCTCCGGCTTGAGCGCGGAGTCGGAACCGGCGAAGTCGGCGGTCCCGGCGATGAACGCCTGGATGCCGGCGCCCGAACCGGAAGCCTCGTAGTTGATCGTGGTGCCCTGGCACTTCTGCTGGTACGCCTTGATCCACTCGGCCATGGCGTTCTTCTGCGCCGACGAGCCCTGGGCGTTGACCGTGCCGGTGCCGCAGTCGACCGCGGCGGCCGAGCCCGAGGCGCTGGCGCCGGTGGCGGGCTCGTTGTTGTCCGAGCCGCATGCACTGAGGCCGAGCGTCGCGGCGAGGGCGAGGCAGGCAATAGTGCCGTACCGCTGGAGCTTCACCTGAGGGGTTTCCCTTCGCGTCTGACTTGGCGCCCCGATCCCGGGGCCCGAGGACCGGCACTGACCGGCTGACACGAAAGTTAGAAGTGCCAGGTAGCCGGTTCGCCGGTCGCAAGTGAACGCAAGGTGAACACGTACGGCCCCCGAGGTGACCGCTCGCTGAGGGTGAGTTGTCCGTTAAGTGAACCCGGGTACACCTGTCGGAAGTATGGCCATATTTCCGGTTAGGCGTTATCTCGCCGACGTCCGGCCGTTACCCGCCGGTGACTCGGTCGGGCCGCGGCCGATGGTCAGCCCAGGTGGTAGTTGATGTGCGCGGACCACCTGGCGAAGCCCAGCCGCTCGTAGAGCGCCACGGCCCCGGTGTTCGAGTCGTCCACGTAGAGCATCACCCGGTCCAGGCCGCGCCTGTCCCTCAGGTGTGCCAGCCCCGCCGTGGTCAGGGCCCGGCCGAGCCCGCCACCGTGCGCGGTCGGCTCCACCCCCAGGACGTACACCTCGCCGATCCGGGCCGACCCGGGCCGCTCGTGCACCTTGGTCCAGTGGAAACCGAGCAGCCGGCCGGTCGCCGTCTCCTCGGCGAGGAGGAAGCCCGCCGGGTCGAACCACGGCTCGGCGAGGCGGACCCGCAGGTCGTCCGACGTCCACCGGCCCTGCTCGGGGTGCTCGGCGAAGGCTCGGGCGTTGAGGGCCAGCCAGGCCGCGTCGTCCGCGCCCGGCTGGAACGCGCGGAGCGCCACCCCGTCGGGCAGGCGCGGCTCACCAAGTGGGGCGGCAAGCGGCCGACGCAACTGCCAGAGCACCCGGGCGCGGGTGAAGCCGAGGTCGACGGCGAGCGCGGCGGCCGAGGGGTGGTCACCGTGCGACCAGGCCCGCAGCGGCCCGGTGGCGGAGGCGAGGACGCCCCGGGCGAGGGCCCGCCCGGTGCCCCGTCGCCGGTACGCGGGGTGCACCACCAGCTCGACGCCGATGCCGCCGACCGGGTCGGTGGTGTCCAGGTGCGCGTACCCGGTGAGGGTGCCGTCGTCGGCGCGGGCGATCAGGTGTACGGCGGGGGCGCCGGAGTCGCGCAGTCGGAGCAGGACGTGTTCGTCCAGCGGGTCCGCTCCGTCCGTGTCGCCCGCGGCGCTGGCGAGGGCCAGTACGTCGGCGATCTCGGCCGACGCCAGTCGGTCGCTCCGGGTCACCTGGTCGCTCGTCGGCTCCGCGCTGCTCATCCCGCCACCGTATCCGCTGCGGTTCGTGACGCTCGGACCGTCGCCGTAAAGCCGTGGCTCACGTCGGGTCGGTGGGGAGTGCCTCCAGCTCGAACCGGGCGGTTAGGTCGGGCAGCATCCGGCGTAGCGCCTCCACCGTGCCCTGCCGGTCCCCACCCGCGTCGTGCAGCAGCACCACCGAACCCGGTTTCGCCTGACTCACCACCGTTGCGGTGATCCTGGTGGCGCCGGGCAGCTCCCAGTCCGACGGGTCCACCGACCAGTGCAGCGGTGTCATGCCGAGTTGCCGCGCCACCGACACCACCGGGTAGGTCCAGGCCCCGCCCGGCTGGCGGTACCAGACGATCGGGGCGTTCGGCACCGCCGCCCGGATCGCCGCGTTGGTGCGCAGGAGGTCGGAGCGGATCGCGTCGGCCGATCGGGCGCCCAGGCCGACGTCGTGGTGCCACGAGTGGTTGCACAGGGTGTGCCCGTCGTTCACGATCGACTGGAGCAGGTCAGGGTGGTTCTGCGCGTTCTCGCCGACCACACAGAAGGTGGCTCGTACGTCGTATTCGCGCAGGATGGCGAGGACCTCCGGGGTGTAGCGCGGGTCCGGTCCGTCGTCGAAGGTCAGCGCGAGCCGTGGCGTGCCCGTGGTGGAGTGCGCGCCGAACAGGTTGTCGCCCCCGGCGTCCTGGCCGGACCCGTCCTGGCCGGTCTCGGCCGGGCCCGCGCTGGCGCTGGCGTTCGGGGCGCCGCTCGGCTCGGCAACGCTCGGTTGGTCGGCGTAGTGCGGCCCGTCGGCGTCGGTCGTGACACCTGTGGGGTGTCGGGGTGTCTGGTCGGGGACGAGGCTGCGGCCCAGCACGTACGCGGAGCCGAGCAGCCCCGCCAGCACAAGCGTCACGATCCCTGCGGCCCGCGCGGTGGAACCGACCCGCATCACGATGTCCGCCCGGCTCGCCGGTCACGCCGGCCCGTCGCCCCCGTGGTCAGTGCGCGCACCGTCGCCCCTTTCTCCGACAAACCCGGCAGTCAGAATAGAGCTGCCAAGCTGCGCAAAAAGGGCATATGGGAAATCGTCAAGCGTGGTCCGTAGATCAGACCGGCAGGGGCGCGTGCTCCGCCTCGGGAAGCGACCGCGACGGCGGCACGACGAACTTGTAGCCGACCTGGCGGACCGTGCCGATCATCGACTCGTACTCCGAGCCGAGCTTGGCGCGCAGTCGCCGGACGTGCACGTCCACCGTGCGGGTGCCGCCGAAGTAGTCGTAGCCCCAGACCTCGCGCAGGAGCTGGTCCCGGGTGAACACCCGGCCCGGGTGCTGAGCCAGGAACTTCAGCAGCTCGAACTCCTTGTAGGTGAGGTCGAGCGGGCGGCCCTTGAGTTTGGCCGCGTACGTGTCCGGGTCGATGGTCAGCTCGCCGGCCCGGATCGAGCCACCCGCACCAGCGGTGGCGTTGCTGAGCCGGCCCACCGCGAGCCGCAACCGTGCCTCGACCTCGGCCGGGCCGGCCGACGCGAGGATGACGTCGTCGACGCCCCAGTCGGCGTTGAGTGCGATCAGGCCGGCCTCGGTCACCACCGCGACCAGTGGGACGCCCAGCCCGGTGGCGTGCAACATCCGGCAGGTCGCCCGGGCCTCGCTCAACTCCGATCGGGCGTCCACCATCACCGCGTCCGGGCTGGGGCCCGCGACCAGGGTGCGGACGTCGCGCGGCGCGGTACGGACCGAGTGCGGCAGCAGGTCGAGCGCCGGCAGCACAGCCGACGGTTCCCCTGCGCGCGCGGTCACCAGCAGCAGGATCTCCACGATCACCTCCGTCCCGGCGGCGCGAGGCCGCACGCGACCAGTCGCACTCGGCGAGGGAGTGCGCTGAGAAATTGCGTGGTCCCGGCGTCGCTGACGGGCGGGTAACGCGTTGAGCCTAACTGATCGCCTCGGCAGTGCCGTCAGGCCATTTCCCGTTTGTCTAGCTTGCCCCTGATCGTGGCATGGATTTTAACGTCGCTGAAACCCGTGACCACCGCTTCGGGCCGCCGGTCTGGCACGATCGGGTCGTGTTTCCCTCCACCTCGCCCGAGGCCGGCCGCGAATCGTGGCCCGCCGGGCCCCAACCGGGCCCGGCCGCCGCACCGACGCGCGGCCAACCGCCCGCGCCGCGTACCGGTCCGGCCACCACCGACGGCGACCGCCGCGAACGGGGTGGGCCCCGTCGTGCCCGTCGCTCCGGCGAGCCGGCCCGCCGATCCGAAGACGAGATCGACGAGCCGGAAGAGGAGGTCATCCCCCCGGTCGAGGTGCACCGCCAGTTGGCGCTGACAATCGCCGGCTTCGCCGCGCTGCTCGGTGTCGGCCTGGTGCTCGGCGCACAGACGTCCGGCCCTGGTCACCGGCTGCCGTTCGCCTTCATCATCTTCGGCGTCCAGTTGCTGTTCGTGCTCGCCTGGACGATGGCCATGCGTCCGCCCGCGTTGCTCGTGGTCGCCGGGATCAGCGCCGCGGTCGCGGCGCTCGCCGACATCGCCGCGGTGCAGACCGACGTCGCCGGCCTGGCGCCGCTGGGCTACCTCGCCGTCGGCGGGTTCGTCGCTGCGGTGCTCGGCCAGCTGGTTCGTCGGGTCGACCGGGTCCGGGTCACCGACTCCCTCGGCGCCACGCTGCTCATCGTTGTCGGGGTGGTGGCCATCGGCACCCTGATCGTGCTCAGCCGGATCCCGGCCGGCACCCAGGCGATCACCGTCTGCCTGACCGCGAGCGGTGTCGCGCTCACCGTCGCCCGGCTCACCGACGCCGTGCTGCCCTGGCCCCGGCTGGCCCCGCAGGTGCCCCGTGGCGCCGCCGGCGTGGTGGCCGGCGCGATGGTCGGCACGTTGACGAGCGCCCTCCTCGGCAGCTATCTGGTGGCGCCCTTCACGCCGACCCGGGCCGCCGTGATCGGCCTGGTCGCGGCGGTCACCGCCGTCCTCTCCGACCTCGCCGTGGGGTACGCGGAGGCGGGTCGGCTGATGGCCGGTGAACCGCCCACGATGTGGGTGGCCCGGCACATGCAGGGTCCGCTCGGTGGCTTCGCCCTGGCGGCGCCCGCCGCGTACGCCATGTGCATGCTCTTCCTCTGAGTCACGGTTGAGCGCTGAGCGGGTCGGGTACCTACGGGTGCGCCGCCCTGCGGCGTCGGTACGAACGACCCGTCGCGGCGCGACGGGCGGAGACAGGAGGCGGCGTGGCGCAGGACTATCCGGTGGAAGAGGCGCGACCCCGACGGCGTGGCCGCAAGCTGCTCATCGGGCTGTTCGTGCTGCTCCTGCTGCTGGCGGGGTTGCTTGTGGTCGCCGACCGGGTGGCGGTCGGGGTCGCCGAGCGGATGATCGCCGACCGGGTGCAACAGGAGATCACCAAGCAGGGCGCGCAGTCCGCGGCACCTGACGTCGAGGTGGGCGGCACTCCGTTCCTCACCCAGGTGCTGGACGGCCGCTACCAGCGGATCACCATCAACCTGCGGGACGTGCAGGCCTCGGTCGAGGGCGACGCCGTCCGGCTGCCGGTGCTCGACGTGACCGCCCGCAACGTTCGGGCCTCGCTCGACACTCTGCGCAGCGGCCAGGGTGACGTCGTGGCGGACACCGTCGACGGCGCCGGCACGATCAGCTACGAGAGTCTGGCGGCGCTGCTGAACCGCCCAGGGCTCGCGCTCGGCGAGCAGAACGGCAAGCTCACCGTCACGGCCCCGGCCGACATCCTCGGTCAGAAGCTCACCATCAGCGGCACCGCCGACGTCACCGTCGCCGACAACGGCGCCGTCGCCCTGCGCTTCAACGATCTGGACGCCGCGGGTCTGCCGAACCTGCCGCTGGCCCGTGCCTTCCTGAGCAACTACGCCAAGAGCATCTCGATCGACGTGCCCCTTCCGGAACTGCCGTTCCAGCTCGCGATCCGGGAGGTCCGTCCACTGCCGGAAGGGCTTGCGGTCTCCGGCGACGCGAAGAACGTACCCATCAATTCCGTCAACTGATCGACGGCCCGGGCCGTCCGACGGTCCGGGCCGTTCCCGGATGGTGGTCGGCTGAGTGGCAGCTCGGTCACTGGCTGGTAGGCTCCCTGGCCATGGGGACCCACCTCACCAAACGGCGCGCGGTCGACCTGTGCCGCGTGGCCACCTGCCTGTGTCGCCCCGTCATCTGACGGCGGGGCTGTCTCCGGCCGCCTGACGGCGGCCACCGGCACAGGGTTCTCTAACCCTCCGGTCATCCCACCGAACGCCCGGCAGCGGCGCCGTCGCACGAACCCGTGATCCCGTCCTTCCGCTGGGTCCCGCGCGTGGTGCGACAGATACATCGATCGATTCGCGCGCGTTGGCTCACCATCCATCCTCACCAGGGAGTGATTCGATGAGTCGCGACACCGCACTCGTTTCGGCCGAGTGGGCCGAGAAGAACCTCGACGCCCCGGGCGTCGTCTTCGTCGAGGTCGACGAGGACACCTCCGCCTACGACACCGGCCACATCGCCGGCGCCATCAAGATTGACTGGAAGACCGACCTCCAGGACCAGGTCCGCCGGGACTTCGTCAACAAGACGCAGTTCGAGGCGCTGCTCTCCGAGCGGGGCATCAGCAACGACGACACCGTGATCCTGTACGGCGGCAACAACAACTGGTTCGCGGCGTACGCCTACTGGTACTTCAAGCTCTACGGTCACCGCGACGTGAAGCTGCTCGACGGCGGCCGCAAGAAGTGGGAGCTGGACGCCCGCCCGCTCGTGACCGACCAGGTGTCCCGTCCGGCGACGCAGTACGTGGCGCAGGAGCCGGACACCTCCATCCGGGCCTTCCGCGACGAGGTCGTCGCCGCGATCGGCACCAAGAACCTCGTCGACGTGCGCAGCCCCGACGAGTTCGCCGGTCGCCTGCTCGCCCCCGCCCACCTGCCGCAGGAGCAGGCGCAGCGGGCCGGTCACATCCCCACCGCGATCAGCGTGCCGTGGTCCAAGGCGGCCAACGAGGACGGCACCTTCCGGTCCGACGACGACCTGCGCAAGATCTACGGCGACGCGGGGCTCGACGACGGCAAGGAGACCATCGCCTACTGCCGGATCGGTGAGCGCTCGTCGCACACCTGGTTCGTGCTCCAGGAGCTGCTGGGTCACCGCAACGTCAAGAACTACGACGGCTCGTGGACCGAGTACGGCTCGCTTGTCGGTGTGCCGGTCGCGCTCGGCGACGAACCCGGGGAGGCCTGATCATGACTCTCCCCATCGCCGCTGGTTGCGCCGCACCGGACCAGGCCGCGCCGCTGCCGGCCAGCCTGGACCTGGAGAAGGAGACCGTCATCACCGGCATCGTCCGCTCCGCCGAGGCCGAGCCGGTGCCGGGCGCGTACGTCCGGCTGCTCGACTCGACGGGTGAGTTCACCGCCGAGGTGGTCACCTCGGCGGCCGGCCAGTTCCGGTTCTTCGCCGCGCCGGGCTCCTGGACGCTGCGGGCGTTGTCCCGGCACGGCAACGGCGACACCGCGGTCACCGCCGGCCGGGGCGTCAACGAGGTCGCCGTCACCGTCGCCTGACCCACTGCTCTGATCGACCGGGGCCGGTCACCCTTCCGGGGGTGGCCGGCCCCGGTCGTCTTCGCGCCGCGTCAGTAAGCGCGCATCCTGCTCTGGTTTTCTGCAGGGACCGAGTCGGGCGGAAGCACCTTGTACTGCAGCTCTTCGAGAGCCCGAGCGGCGATGCCCGGAGAGTCGCGTACGGCCGCCAGTAGTTGGAGCCTGCGCCATTCCTCCCGACCTTCGCCGACTGCGCTTCGCCATCCCTCGACCGTATCGACGCAGAACTCCTCCACCACGGCCTGCAGGACATCCTCAACGCAAGGTCGAAAGCGATGTCCTCCGAGCGGGAAGTGGAACTTGGCAAGCCGTGGCACCTCGTGCCTGCGCTTGCGGGCCTTGGGGCGCCCGCTTGGCCCGTCCTGCATGACAAAGGCGAATTCGTCGCGGTGACCATGCACATGGAGGTGGGCGCAGGGCACGCCGGGTTGGAACTCCCGGACGTACTCGTAACGGAACAGGGGCGCCTTGTCGCCCCTGGGCGTGACATGCAGCCACGAGGCTTCCGTCGCCAGGTGCATGCCGCTCGAATCCATGCAGCAGTTGAACTTGATGAGCAGGTCGAGGCGGTGCTTCTTGTTGATGTACAGCGGAAATGTGCCGAAATCGTCTCCCTCGACGATGCCCACCATCACGCGGCCGCCGTTCCTGCCGGGCATCAGCAGTGCGGACAGCCGCTTCTCTGTCCGCACCACGCGTTGCACTCGGCTGGTGATGTCGTCGGCGAAAGCGCTGGCTCGGGCGATCAGGTCGGGAGAGACGGGAGCCCCGTCAGTCGTCATCGCCGAGTAGGTAGTCGATGGAACGGACCATTTCGTAGACGCTGCGCTCGTCGGCGCGAAGCTCGAAGTTGCGCCCCAGGTCGTACAGCGTCTCTTTGCTCATGTGGACACGCTCCAGGAGCCGAGCTCGCCACTCTCGTAGCTCTTGCGGTGTCTTGACGATGGCGGTGCCCATTGCTGGTCCTCTCGCCGTCGACGACGTCGCTGTTGGCGTCACCCTAGTGCCTCCCTCGGACGACGCGGACCGCATAGCTGATCCTCGCGTCAATAGTTCACTACCCACCGTTTATCGATGGCACCGGCTCTTCGGTTGCGTGAGTGTCGGTTCCACGACAGCGGCTGCGGGTGATGCGGTCCGGTGGGGGGGCCTTGTGGTAGCCCGATGAAAGCGCAGCGTTGTCAAGGGTGGTGACCGCCCAGTGAAATCAATAGGTATGCGTCACTATCTTCTGGTGGAGATCTCAGATGGTGCGGCCGGTGGCGTGTCCGGTCAAAACTCTCCGATCGTCGTCTGCGTCGGCGCGGATGCCCTGATGCTCGAGCGGGTGCGGCGACAGCTCGACGGAGTCGGCCAGGTGGTGAGCTGTGCAGACCTGGTCCTCCTGCGGGCGATGCTTTTCCCGTCGCCGGCCGCCGGGTCGGCCCGCCCGGGGATGGTGGCGCAGGGCCCGGCGAAGTGGGGTGAGTTGGTCGTCGACCGGGCCGGGCACCGGGCCACCTGGCGCGGCGACCCACTCCCGCTGACCCCCACCGAACGGGATCTGCTCGCCCTGCTCATCGGCCCGCCGCGCGTGGTGTGGAGCTACGAGCAGCTCTGCGCCTCGGCTCTGGGTGGCGCGGACACCGCGGCCCTGCAGTCCACGATCAAACGGCTTCGCCGCAGGCTCCGGGGGCTGCCGGACGGGCCGCGGGTGCACACGGTGCGAGGAGTCGGCTATCGACTCGACCCGCCGCCGCAGCGGAACGGGCACTGAGCCGCCCTGCCGGCCGCCTCCGCCGCCGGGTCGGCGGCGGGCGCGTGACACCATGGCCGGGTGAGCGGTGCTGTGCAGACGGGTTGGGCCTCCTCGACCGGCCCCGCCGCGCCGGCACCGGCCCGGTCGCGGCGTCGCTGGTTGCTGGCCGCGACCGTGGCCTGGGCCGTGTTGCTGGCCGGGCTCACCTGGGTGTCGGTGCGGGACGACCCGCCGACGGTGCGCGAACAGCGTTCCCTCGACCAGGCCGGCCCGGTGGTCGACCGGGCGGTCGGCGAGTTGGCCCGCGCGGCCGGTGCGGCCGGTCTGCTGGAGCTGGGTCCGGCGCGGATCGCGTCCGGCTGCCGGGTCACCCCGTTCGCCGACGGGGCGAGGCTGCGGCGCGAGGTCGGGGTGCTCGTGGGCACCGGTGACGCGCAGGCCGTGCTTGCCGGCATCGCCGAGCGACTGCCGGCGAGCTGGCGGGCCGGGGTCGGCCCCGGGGTGGACGGCCCCGAGCTGCGCGCCGACGCCGGAGAGTTCGTGGGCATCGAGGGGCGGCCGACAGTCGACGGCCGGTTGCGGCTCGTCGTCGACACCGGCTGCCGGCCGGTCGGCGCCGGCTACACGCCGGCCCCGGCGACCGCTGCCGGCCCGGAGACCACCGCGCTGACCGCCGCGCTGACCGCCGCGCTGCGGGCCCTCGACCGGCCGGGTGACGCCGCGCCGGAGCTGGTCACCGCGCCCTGCCCGGGCGGCGGGCTCGCCCGCACCGCCTGGTCCGCGAACGGCAGCGGTCCGGCGGCCTCGACGGCCGCACTCGCCCCGCTGGCCGGCAACGCCCCACTGCTGGACCAACCCCCGGTGTACGCGTACCGCAGCGGCGCCGTCACGGTGCTGGCCGAGATCGGCTCGGAGGCCACCCGACTGGCCGCCACCGTCGGCTGCCCGGTCTGAGCCGGGCCGCCCACTCCGGTCAGCCGTCGCCTGGCTGGTCCTCCCGGTCACGGCTGCGGCCCAATGCGTCGACCATGCCCCACCGGCCGGGGATGTCCAGCAGCTCGATCCGGCCCATCCCGGGCGGGACGGCCGGGTCGATGATCAGGTGCTCGCCCTGTGGCTCCAGTCCGAGCATCACCCGGAGGAGCAGCAGTGGGGTGCCTGTCGACCAGGCCTGCGGGCTGCACGCGGTCGGGTACTCCACCGGATAGTCGGTGAGGTCCCGGGCGTAGCCGGCGAACGCCTCCGGCAGCCGGCCCTCGAAGTACCGGGACGCGGCAAGCATCGTGTCGCAGAGCATGCCGGCCTCCTCCCGGAAGCCGTACCGCCACAACCCCCAGGCGATGATCGAGTTGTCGAACGGCCAGACCGTGCCCACGTGGTAGCCGATCGGGTTGTACCGTCCCTCGTCCGCGGCGAGCGTACGCACCCCCCAGCCGGAGAAGAGCCGTGGTCCGAGCAGGTGCTCGACCACCTTGCCGGCACGGGACTCGTCCACGATGCCGCTCCACAGCAGGTGCCCGATGTTCGAGGTGAGCGCGTCCACCTGCCGGCCGTCGGCGTCCAGCGCGAGCGCGTAGTGCTCGCGGTCGGGGATCCAGAAGTCGCGGTCGAACCGCCGCTTCAGGTCGGCGGCCTGCCGCTCCAGCTCGTCGGCGAACTCCGGGTCGTTCCAGAACGTCCGGGCCAGCCGGGCGGCCCGGATCTTCGCGTCGTACGCGTAGCCCTGCAACTCGCAGGTGGCCCGGGGGAAGCCGGGCAGCTCACCGTCGGCGTACGAGATGGCGTCCCAGGAGTCCTTCCAGCACTGGTTCTGCAGGCCGGTTTCCGGGTTGCGGGTCCGGTACCAGAGGTAGCCGGTGCCGAGCAGGTCACCGTAGGTGTCGATCCACTCCAACGCCGCCCGGATCTGCGACTCCAGTTTGCGGACGAGCGCGGCGTCACCGGTCCACCGCTCGTACTCGTCGACAAGGATGATGAACAGCGGTGTGGAGTCCGCCGACCCGTAGTACGGCGAGTGCGGCTGTTCCTCGAAGCCGGCGGTCTCCCCGTACCGCAGCTCGTGCAGGATCTTGCCGGGCTCCTCGTCCCGGAAGTCGTCCACCCGCTGCCCCTGTAGTCCGGCCAGCATCAGGATCGTCGGTGGGACCAGCTCCGGCAGGAACGGCAGCACCTGCAACGACGTGATGATGCTGTCCCGGCCGAACAGGGTCATGAACCACGGCAGCCCGGCGGCGATCAGCCGTACGCCCAGGGCGATCGACTCGTAGCGCAGTGCGGCCAGGTCGTTGAGGCTGCGCCGGTACGCCCCGGCCAGCGGCTCACAGTCGCAGCCGAGCTTCGGCGCCCGGTCGATCAGCTCCTGCTGCTCGGCCCGGATGACGTCCGCACTGCGGCTGCCGCCGTACGGGAGGGTGGTCCGGATGTCCTCGCCCCGGGCCCCGAAGACGACACTCGACACGTGCAGCCGGGTGCTCCACCTGCCGTTGCGGGCTATCCGGATCCGGAAGGTCATCCCGGTGTCGTCGACCTGCGCCGGCGCGGTGGTGCTGACCACCGTCTCCCGGTGGAACGCCTCCCGCCGGTAGGTCAGCCGCAACTCGTTCTCGGCGACCGTGACGGTGCTCCGGCCCCGCTTCTGCCGGGAATCCTTGATCTCGAACAGGTCGGCGAAGTCGGCCCCGATCTCGATCCGGACGGTGCACTCGACGTCCGTGCCGAGGTGGTTCAGCACGGTCAGCTCCTCCTGGAAGCTGCCCACGATCGCCCGGCTGCGGATCACCGACACCTTGGCGTCCAGATAGTGCGTGGGCTCCCCGGGGGCGAGGAAGAACTTGGTGCGGTACGACTCGACATCATCGACGGAGAGGGCGTGCAGCCGTTCGCCGTCCAGGGTGAGGACCCAGGTGGACAGGAAGCGGGTGTCGAAGGAGAAGAGCCCGGTGGGGAAGTCGTAGGACGGCTCGATGTCCCCACGCCGGTCGCTGACCAGGAAGGTGTTGCCGTCAAGGATGCTGACGAGTTCCCTCACCCACGTCGCCCGGCTGCTCGGCGGGCCGTCTCGCGGGGGTCGCGGGTGCCGGGTGGGTTGGGGAAGAACCGGCGGAAGGCGAGGAAGAGCACCACGTTCCCGCTGAACGTGCTCTCGTTGCGCAGCACCGCCGCGACTCCCTGGGCCTCGCCGCGGACCAGCCGGTCGAAGAGGGCGGCGCTGCTGTACCAGATGGCGTCGGCCGGCCCACGTTCTCGGGTGACCTGCACCGACCCGGGTCGCATCCGGACCAGCCAGTGTTCGGTCCGGTGGTCGTCGCCGAGGTCGATCTGGAGGGTGCCGTCGGCCAGGCCGCCGAGGACGTCGGGGGCGCGCGACGGCAGCGATTCGAAGAACTTCTCCGCCGCCTCGGTCACATCCGAATCGTAGGCACCTGTCCGAGATGTCGTGTCGGTATCGGCACTCCGCCGCTATGGATCAGGTGACGGCGTGCGGTCAGTAGACGAGTGCCTGGGCGCCCTCGGCCAACGCCTCCTCGACGAAGACCGCGGCGCCGGCGATCCGCACCCCGGGGAGCACGTCGTCCGGGCCGATCTCCCGTCGGGCGGCGCACTGCGTGCAGGCGGTCACCCGGCCGCTGGTCAGGATCACGTGCAACAACTCGGCCAGGGGTGCGGAGTGCGGCAGGTCGAACTGCTGGGCGCGACCGGGCAGCGCGAACCAGGTCGACTCACCGGTCAGCCAGAGTGAGACGTCCACCCCGGCCGCGACCGCCGTCGCGGCGACGGTGAATGCCTGCGCGCACCGCTCCGGGGCGTCCGCCCCCGCAGTGACCTTGACGACGAGAGTGCGGGCCATGTGGCCCAGCATAGGATGGCCGGGATGGTTACCGAGATCGGGTTTGTCAGCCTGCTGGTCGCTGGCCTGGGCGGGCTCGCTGGTGGCTTGGTCTACCTAGCCGTACGCATGTCGAGAGGAAACTGGTGAGCGCGAGGAGTGAGCCGGGTCTGCGAGCCCCGCAGTCGCGAACGAAGGTGGCCTGGTGAGCGCGAGGAGTGAGCCGGGTCTGCGAGCCCCGCAGTCGCGAACGAAGGTGGCCTGGTGAGCGAGAATCCGCTGCAACCGCCGTGGCTGAACGCGCCGCCGGTCGAGGAGTACCCGTTCGAGGAGAGTCACGACCTCCGGGTCGGGCCGAAGCTCCACCCCGCGCTCGATGCCCTGCTGCCGTACATCGGGCTGTGGCGTGGCCGGGGCAAGGGCGGTTTCCCCACCATCGAGGACTTCGACTACGCGCAGGAGATCCGGATCAGCCACGACGGCCGGCCGTTCCTGCACTACGAGTCGCGTGCCTGGATCCTCGACGAGCAGAGCAGGCCGGTCCGTCCGGCTGGTCGTGAGGTCGGCTGGTGGCGGCCGGTGCTTGTGGACGGGCGGGCGACCGACGAGCTGGAGGCGCTGCTGACCACCCCGACCGGGGTGATGGAGCTGCACCTGGGCAAGCGCACCGGCACGCAGGTCGAGTTCGCCACCGACGCGGTGATCCGGACTCCGACCGCCAAGGAGGTCACCGGCGGGCACCGGCTCTTCGGCATCGTCGAGGGTGCGCTGCTCTACGCGCAGGAGATGGCCGCCATGGGGCACGGGCTCAGCCCGCACCTCTCGGCCCGACTGGTCCGGGTCGGCGGCTAGACGGGGAAACCGAGCAGGACCTGTAGGGCCGGGGTACGCGGGCATCGGGTCCGCCGTACCCCGTCCAGCGTGTGGACCTCGGCGGCGCCGCGCAGCGACGAGGTGAACCACACGCCGTCCGCCGCGTGCAGCCCGGCGGGGGTGGCCATCCGCTCGTCCGCGCTCAGGCCCAGCTCGGTCGCGTGGGCGAGCAGCCAGGCCGCGGTGGTGCCGGCGAGGATGCCGGTGGTGGCGGCCGGCACCGTGCAGAGCACGTCGTCGGTGAGCCACACCACGTTGGCCGTGGGGCCCTCGAGCGCGTAGCCGTCGGAGGAGGTCCAGAGCACGTCGTCCACGCCGGTCCGGCGGGCCCAGCGGCGGGCGGCGCTGTTGACCGCGTACGACGTGGACTTGACGCCCGCCGGCAGCCAGTCCAGCCCGGTGCGGGCGGCGGCGGGCAGCCCCAGCGGCAGGGTGGCCACCGCGATCCCGTCCCGCCGGGCGGCCCGGGTGGACGCCGGCACCTCGCTCAGCGTGGCGTAGACCGTGGGCGGCCCGCCGGCCTCGGGGCCCCGGGTGCAGACCAACCGCAGTGCCCCTTCCACCGGCGCTGGCCAGCCCGTTCGCACCTCGTCAAGGAGGTCGACGAGCGCGGCGGTCGGGGGCAGGGCCAGCTCGACGGCGGTGGCTGCCGCGGCTAGGCGCGCCAGGTGCTCGTCGCGCAGCCACGGCTGGCCGTCCCGCAGGTGCATGGTCTCGAAGAGGCCGTCGCCGTGCAGCACCCCGAGGTCGTCGCCGCGCAGCACCGGGTCGCCGGGCGGCACCAGGCCACGCCCCAGCACGGCGACCCGGGCGGCCGAGTCGGCCGGATTCTGCCCGACGGGCGACCTCACCATGACCGTCGAGCGTAGCGGTGATCGATCGCGGGGCGCGGAACAGGCCGCAGGCCGAACTATGATCGGACGGTGTCCGAATCCTCCCTCGCGGAAATGCTGCGGGCCCGTGGGCTGCGGCTGACGCCCCAGCGGCAGCTCGTCCTCCAGGCGGTGCTCGACCTGGGCCACGCCACCCCGGAACAGGTGCACACCGCGGTCCGGGAGGTCGCCGCCGGCGTCAACATCACCACCATCTACCGCACGCTCGAGCTGCTGGAGCGGCTCGGTCTGGTCACCCACACGCACCTGTCGCACGGTTCACCGACCTATCACGCCGCCGGTGAGCACCAACACGTCCACCTGGTCTGCCGGGAGTGCGGCGCGATCGACGAGATCGATCCGGAGCTGCTCCGTCCGCTTGCCGACCAGTTGGCCGCGCAGCGCGGGTTCCGGGTGGACATCGGGCACGTGTCACTCTTCGGCGTCTGCGTACGCTGCGAGAACGGGGACGAGAAATGATCGACATCGCGGGCGCGGTGGCCGTCGAGGGCATCGACGAGGCCAGCCGTGACCAGCCGGATCCGGCGCACGTCGCGGCCGGCGTGCGGGGGGTGGCCGCGCACTACGGCGACCCGCTGCGTGAGCAACGCACCCTCGACACCGCCGTCGGTCTCGTCGACAGGTCGCACCGAGGGGTCATCGCGGTGCCCGGCGAGGAGCGGGCCGGCTGGCTGCACACGATCACCTCGCAGCACCTGAACACGCTCGCCGCGAACGAGGGCACCGAGTTGTTGGTGCTGTCGCCGCACGGCCACGTCGAGCAGCACGCCATGGTCGCCGAGGATGGCGAGACCGCCTGGCTGGACACCGAACCCGGGGCGACCGAGGGCCTCCTGACCTACCTGGAGAAGATGCGGTTCTTCAGCCGGGTCGAACCCCGCGACGCGACGGCCGAGCGCGCGCTCCTGTCGCTTGTCGGGCCGGCGGCCATGGACGCGCTCGGCACGCTCGGCGTGACCGGGCTCGCCGAGCCGGACGTGGTCGCGGTGCCGGGTCCGAAGTTCGCGCACGGTGCCGTGCCACCCCGGGCCAGCGTTCGGTACGACGTACGACCGCTGCCGATCGGCGGCTGGGCCCGACGTGGTCCGCTCGGGGTGGACCTGCTGGTGCCCCGCTCGGCGATGGACCAGGTGGTGGCCGAGCTGCGCGGCGCCGGCGTGCCGGTCGCGGGGCTCTGGGCGTACGAGGCGATCCGGGTGGCCGCCCGACAGCCCCGGGTCGGGGTGGACACCGACCACCGGACGATTCCGGCCGAGGTCGACCTGATCGCCCCGGCGGTGCACCTGGACAAGGGTTGCTACCGGGGGCAGGAGACTGTGGCGCGGGTGCACAACCTGGGTCGGCCGCCGCGTCGCCTCGTACTGCTGCATCTGGACGGGGTGACCACCGACCAGCCGCCGGTGGCCGGTACGCCGGTGACCCTCGACGGCCGCGCGGTCGGCTTCGTCGGCACCGCCGTGCTGCACCACGAGCTGGGCCAGATCGCTCTCGCGGTGCTCAAGCGGAACGTTCCGGACGACGCCGCGCTGCTGATCGGCGAGACCGCGGCGGCGATCGACCCGTCCTGACCCGGCGTCTAGGATCGCCGGCATGACGACAGGGACGTTGATCACGGTGGCCCCGACCGGCGCGGAGTCGGCCAAGGCGGAGGTGCCGGCGCTGCCGGTGACCCTCGACGAGTTGCTGCTCACCGCCAAGGAGTGCGAGGCGCTCGGGGCTTCCGTGATCCACGTCCACATCCGCGACGACGAGGCCCGGCCGACGCTCGACCCGCTGCGCCTGGCCGACACGGTGGCGGCGCTGCGGGACAGCACGGACCTGATCGTGCAGCTCTCCTCCGGTGGCGCGGTGACCGACCCGGAGGCCGCCCGGCTCGCCGTGCTCGACGCCCGTCCGGACATGGCGTCCTGCACCATGGGCACCGTCAACTTCGGCGACGACGTCTTCCTCAACCGCTGGGAGTTCATCGTCGACCTGCACACCCGGATGCAGGAACGCGCGATCGTGCCGGAGTACGAGATCTTCGACCTCGGCCACCTGTCCGCGTTGCAGCGGTTGCTCGGCAAGTACGGACTGCCGGCCGGCGGGCACGTGCACGTCGACTTCGTGATGGGCGTGCCGGGTGGCATGCCGGGCACCACCGAGACGCTCGTCGCGGCCCACCGGATGCTGCGGGACCTGCCGGAGGGCACCACCTTCTCGGCCACCGGCGTCGGCCGGAGCACCATCCCGGTGCTGCTGGCGTCGCTGTCGACGGGCGGGCACCTGCGGGTCGGCATGGAGGACACCGTGACGTACGCGAAGGGCCGCCCGGTGGAGTCCAACATGCAGTTGGTCGCCCGTGCGGTGGGTTTCGCCCAGCTCGCCCAGCGCCCGCCGCTGACCACCACCGAGGCCCGCGAGCTGCTCGGGCTGTAAGGCCGGGTCCGTCCCGCGCCCCTGTCACCCGGGCGGTGGACCTGCTGGTCACCCGGCCGCCGGGCACCCCCGGACCGTCGGTACCGTCCAGCGCGTGACGAAGACGTACGAGGGCGGCGCGCCGCTCGCCGAGGTGGTCCGGTCGGGGTTCGTGGAGGGTGCGCACCGCGGCTCGGTGGTGGTGCTTGACGCGGCCGGTGTCGTGGTGGCGTCCGCCGGGGACGTGAGTTCGCCGGTCTTTCCCCGCTCGGCGAGCAAGCCGATGCAGGCGATCGGGATGCTCCGGGCCGGCCTGGCCCTGACCGACCCGGCCGACGTGGCGTTGGTCTCGGCGAGTCACGCGGGTGAGGAGTTCCACCTGGCCCGGGTCGGTGCGCTGCTGGAGCGCGCCGGGCTGGACGCGTCGGCGCTGCGCTGCCCCCCCGACCTGCCAGTCGGCGCCGCCGCCCGGGAGGCGGTGCTCCGGGCCGGTGGCGGCCCGAGCCGGGTGCAGATGAACTGCTCCGGCAAACACAGCGGGATGTTGCTGACCTGCGAGGCCGCCGGTTGGTCGCGGGAGGGCTACTGGCGGCCGGAGCACCCGCTCCAGCAGCGGTTGCGGGCCGCCATCGAGGAGTTCACCGGGGAACCGGCGGCTGCGGTGGGGGTCGACGGCTGCGGGGCCCCGGTGCTCGCGGTGTCGCTGACCGGCCTGGCCGGGGCGTACCTCCGACTTGTCGACGCCGAGCCCGGCTCGGTGCCGCGCACGGTGGCCGACGCGATGCGGGCGTACCCGGAGATCGTGGGCGGCACCCAGGCCGACGACACCCGACTGATGCGCGGTGTGCCGGGGCTGCTGGCCAAGGTCGGCGCCGAGGGCGTGATCGCCGTGGCGCTGCCGGGCGTCGGCGCGGTCGCGCTGAAGATCGACGACGGCGCCGACCGGGCCCGGATGCCGGTGCTGGTCTCCGCGCTGCGCCGGCTCGGCGTGGACGCCCCGGTGCTGACCGAGTACGCAGAGGTGCCGCTCTTCGGCGGCGGGGTGCCGGTCGGGGCGGTCCGCCCGCTCTGGTGACGGCCTGTCGGCGGTCCGGTCGAGCGACCCGGCCGGCAACGCCCGAATGAGCGCCATGCCTCAGAGGTGTGAATATGACTCTGAGGTATGGCGCTCGTCGCGGCGTGCGATCGGTCGGGTCGCGGTGGGGTCCGATGGCGGGCGCGGTGCCGAGGTGCGTCGAGGCCGCGCCGCGGTTCAGTTCAGGAAGTCGAGGAGTGCGGCGTTTACCGGCTCCGGACGCTCCAGTGGCAGCAGGTGTGCCGCGTCCGGCACGTCGGGGAGTCGGACCGCGCCGGGGACCTCGGCGGCTATCCGGTCGGCGAGTCGACTGATGTCCGGCACGTCGGCGGCACCGGCGGTGACCAGGACGGGGATCTTCAGCTCGCCGAGTCGGCCGATCGCCGGAGGCGTCAGCTCGCCCACCTCGATCGCGCCGAGCGCCAGTTCGGCGGCGAGGGCACGCTGGTCCATCTCCTGCGCGAACGCGACCAACTCGGGGTCGACGTCCTCCGGCTGGCGTCCCGGGCCGACCACCCAGAACCGCACCTCACCGGCCGCGCCGGCGACGAAGTCGTCGGGGTCGACCTCTCCGACCAGGTCGTCCCAGAGGTCGTTCGCCTCGTCGGACCACTCGTTGCCGGATACCGCCGTGTCGAACAGCGCGAGCGCGCTCACCCGGTCCGGGTGGGCCAGCGCGGTGTCGATGGCGACAGCCCCACCGAAGGAGCAGCCGACAAGCGCGGTCCGGGGGAGGCCCAGCGCGTCCAGCAGCCCGACCACGTCCTCGTGGTGGGTGAACGGCGCCGGGGGCAGCTCCGAGTCGCCGTAGCCGCGCAGGTCCGGGACGATCACCCGGTGCCGGGCGGCAAGCGCGGAGACCTGTCCCCGCCACATCCGCCGGTCGGCGATTCCGGCGTGCAGCAGGACGACTGGCGAACCGCTGCCGGCCTCGTCGTACGCGATGCTTGCTCCATTGACTGTGATCTTGTGCACGGACGGACCGTACGGATCGGTCGAGCGGCGCGCAAACGGCATGTTGAGACGTTGCTAACTATGGTTAGCGTTTTGCTTGCAACAGCTAGCGCGGACGGTTAGCGTCGCTGTCATGGCCACACCCAAGGACCTTCCCGACGTCGGCGGGTTCATCCGCGATCTGCGGCGCAACGCCAAGATCTCGCTACGGCAACTCGCCGAGCAGGCGGGGGTCAGCAATCCGTACCTCAGCCAGATCGAGCGCGGCCTGCGCAAACCCAGCGCCGAGGTGCTCCAGCAACTGGCAAGCGCACTGCGGGTCTCCACGCCGGCGATGTACCTGCGCGCCGGCCTGCTCGACGACAAGGAAGGCCACGGGGTGCTCGCCGCCATCGCCGTGGACGCCGACCTGACGATGGCGCAGAAGCAGTCGCTCAGTCAGATCTACGAGACGTTCCGCCGGGAGAACACCCGGCTGGCCGAGGCCGAGGCCGAGGCGGCGCAGGAGGCCGACAAGCCTGCTGACCAGCCCGCCAGCCAGGCCGCCGACCTGGCCAATCTGGCCGCCACCGGCCCCACCACCGTGGGCGGCACCCCGACCGAGGCCGTCCTCGAGTCGGTGGCCGTCACCGAGGCGGGCACCGCACCCGCTCCGGGCAGCACCAGCATCCCCCAGAAGAAGAAGGCCGCCGAGGCGGCCGAAGAGGAGACGTCATGAGCGAGCCGAAGACCAACCGCATCCCCGCCCCGATCTACGCCGCAGCCGGCGCCGGTGAGCTGGCCATCGAGCAGCTGCGCAAGCTCCCGGCCGTGGTCGGCGTCCTCAGCACCCGGGTCGTCGCCGACCTGGGTGGCCGGGCCGTGCTGACCGGGTTCGAGTTGAAGCAGAAGGCCACCGAGACGCTGCGTACCGCGAACGAGACCGCCGACCTGGCGAAGCTGCGGGAGGTGGCCGACATCGACAAGCTGCGTGCCGCCGCGACCCGCAACGCAGCCCTGGTGGTCGCCGGCGCCCAGGTCGCGCAGGAGCGCGCATTCGCCGCGTACGGCGCGCTCGTCGCCCGGGGCGAGCGGGTCGTCGGGGCCGGCGTTCTGGAGGCCGCCGAGACGGTGAACGCCGACATCGAGGCCACCCAGGCGGTGGCGCCGACCACCACCACCGCGACCGCCACCCCGACCGCTGCGGCCACGGCCCCCGCCGACGCGCCGACCCCTGCCGCCGTGGCCGAGATCGCCGAGGCCAAGCCGGCCGCGGTCAAGAAGGTCGCCCGCGCGCCGAAGGCCACCAAGCCGGCCGAGACCCCGTCGGCGAAGCTTCCCCGGGCCACCAAGCGGACCCGCCCGGCTGCCGAGTAGCTCGTCGAGTCGACGACCCCGGCGGCGTCCTTGTCGGACGTAGCCGGGGTCGTGGACATAAACTTGCCGACATGGCCAACGCCGCGCCGATCTTCGCGTTCGAAGTCCGCTACGTGATCGAGCTGATTCTGCTCGTCTTCGCGCTGATCATCCAGGGTGTCGCGCTGGTGCACGCCGTCACGCAGCGCTCCGATGCCTTCCCCGCAATCGGGACGCTGCCCAAGGGTGGCTGGATCGCCATCCTGGCGGTCTGCCTCGTGCTCACCCTCCTCGGCTTCGGTCCGATCAGCCTCTTCGGCCTGGTCGGCATCGCCGCCGCTCTCATCTACCTGCTCGACGTCCGGGTCGGTCTCCGCGACCTGAGCGACGGCAAAGGGTTCTGGTGAGAGGTTTTCGCTGGCCACCTCCACCCGACAGCGGGCCCCGCACCTGGGGGCCCGGGCCGGGTGGGCCGCGTACCGGCCGGCCCGCACTGCCGGAGCCGGAGACCGAGCTGGTCACCACCCCGCACGGCGTACAGCTGGAGCGGCTGGTCACCGGTGCCGGTGACCCGGTCACCGTGTTCGCACACGGGCTGGGCAACGGCATCGCCACCACCCGCCCGTTCGGCAGTGGGGTGAACGGTCGCAAGGTGTTCTTCCAGTTCCGGGGGCACGGTCGTTCCGGAGCCCCGGACGGGCCGTGGGACTACCTGGACCTGGCCCGGGACCTGCGCGCCATCGCCGACCTCGGCGGCGCCAGCCGGGCGTTCGGCGCGAGCCTCGGCGCGGGCGCCCTCTGCCGACTCCTGGTGGAGAGCCCGGAACGCTTCGACAGGCTGGTCTTCTTCCTGCCGGCGGTCCTCGACGAGCCACGCCTGCCGGTCGCCCGGGAACGCATCACCAGCCTGCTGGAGGCGGTGGAGAGCGGGGACGCCTCGGCGGTCGCCGACATCGTCACGCTGGAGCTGCCGCCGGCGGTGCGCAACACCCCGGCCGGCTGGGCGTACCTGCGGCAACGACTCGACCAGCTGCTCCGCGACGGTCTTGCCGACGGTCTGGCCACCCTCGCCGACCAGACGCCGCTGCGCCAGATCGGTGACCTGACGGCGGTCACCGCGCCGGCTTTGGTGATCGGTTGCGCGGGCGACGACCTGCACCCGGTCGAGGTCGCCGAACGGCTCGCCGTCGCGCTGCCCCAGGCCACCCTGCACGTGTACGACAGGCCCGGCGTCCTCTGGTCGGAACGCGCCGATCTGCGGGACCGCATCTCCGGCTTCCTGAACGAGTAACCTGCCCGGTCGTACCGAATTCGGACGTCGGCTGTCAGGTATCCCTGGCACCGTCGCAGGCATGACACAACCGCTAACCGGAAAGATCGCGCTCGTCGCCGGTGCCACCCGAGGCGCCGGGCGGCAGATCGCCGTGCAGCTCGGGGCTGCCGGTGCCACGGTCTACGCCACCGGCCGCAGCACCCGGGCCGGCCGCTCCGAGATGGACCGACCGGAGACCATCGAGGAGACCGCCGAGCTGGTCAGCGCGGCCGGCGGCACCGGCATCGCCGTCCAGGTCGACCACCTCGTGCCCGAGCAGGTCCGCGACCTGGTCGCGCGGATCGACGCCGAGCAGGGCCAACTCGATGTGCTGGTGAACGACATCTGGGGCGGCGACCCGCTTGTCACCTGGGACAAGCCGGTCTGGGAACAGCCACTCGCCGCCGGTTTCCGCACCCTGCGACTGGCCGTCGACACGCACATCATCACCAGCCACTTCGCCCTGCCGCTGCTGATCCGTCGGCCCGGCGGACTGGTGGTGGAGATGGGCGACGGCACCAAGGCGTACAACGACGAGAACTACCGGCTGTCGGTCTTCTACGACCTGGCCAAGGTCTCGGTCAACCGGCTCGCCTTCAGCCAGGCGCACGAGCTGAAACCGCATGGCTGCACGGCCGTGGCGCTCACCCCCGGCTGGATCCGATCCGAGGCGATGCTCGAGCACTTCGGCGTGACCGAGGAGAACTGGCGCGACGGCGCCGCCACCGACCCCAACTTCCTCATCTCGGAGACCCCGGCCTTCGTCGGCCGCGCGGTCGCCGCGCTCGCCGCCGACGAGGAGAAGGCCCGCTGGAGCGGCAGGTCCGTCGATGCCGGCACGCTCTCCAAGGTGTACGGGTTCACCGACCTCGACGGCAGCCAACCCGAGGCCTTCCGCTACATCACCGAGGTGGTCGACGCGGGCAAACCGTCGGACGTGACCGGCTACCGGTAGAGCGCACCGAGCCGCTCGGCGCTCTCCGCGAACAACTGCCGCAGCTCGGGTGGATCGAGGACCTCGACCTCGGGGCCGAGCCCCAGCAGTTGGTGGTACGCCACCTGGACCGACTCGACGGGCAGCCGCGCCACGACCCAGCCCTGCCCGTCGGGTCGGCCGGCGGCGGCGACGATGTCGTCGTACACGAAGGGGGCATCGACCAGGTGCCGGAGCCGGCGCAGGCCGGCGGGGCTCAGCCGGACGGCGACCTCGGCCCGCAGCATGGTCCGCAGGAACGACCCGGCCTGCTCGCGCCAGTGCCCGGCCAGGTCGAAGCCCTCGTCGCGGTCGAAGTGCTCGTCGCCCACCTCGACCCCGGTGACCCGGTCCACCCGGTAGGTGCGCACGTCGTCGCCGGCCCGGCCGACCAGATACCAGACCGCGCTCTTGAGCACCAGGCCGTACGGCTGGACCTGGCGGGTCACCTCCCGGTCGCCGCGCCGGTAACGCAGCTCCACCACGCGGTCTGCCCAGACGGCCCGGGCCAGCTCGGACAACCAGAGCGGTGGCGCGGTCTCCCGGAACCAGCCCGGCACGTCCAGGTGGAACCGCTGCCCGGCCCGGGCCGGCGCGTCACGCAGGGCGGGTGGCAGCGCGGCCAGCACCTTCAACTCCGCGGACGCGACCGCGTCGGCGAGCCCCATCTCGCCGGCCGGCCCGGGTAAACCGGCGAGGAAGAGCGCCTCCGCCTCGTCCCGGGTCAGCCCGGTCAGTCGGGTGCGGTAGCCGCCGAGCAGGCGGTAACCGCCGGCCCGCCCCCGGTCCGCGTAGACCGGCACCCCGGCGGCCGAGAGCGCCAGCACGTCCCGGTAGACGGTCCGCTCGGAGACCTCCAGCTCCCGGGCCAGCTCGCTCGCGGTCATCGAGCCGCGCGCCTGCAACAGCAGCAGCAACGAGATCAGTCGGGAGGCACGCACCCGATCATCCTGCCCGTTGTCGCTTGCCGTACGGCGGATTCGATCACGGCTGGTTAGGCTGCTCGATCGTGGACGTCAGCAGAATCGCCAGCCCGGTGACCGGGGTCGTCGGACGCTTCCTCGCCGGGGCGGGCCTGCTCCTGCGGGGGCTGGGCCTCTACGTTCGTAGCCCGGGCCTGATGCTGCTCGGCATCGTGCCGGCGCTGATCTCCGGCGTGCTCTTCCTGGCCGCGTTGGCCACACTCGTGTACTTCGTGGACGACCTCGCCGCGCTTGTCACCCCGTTCGCCGACGACTGGTCGAGCACCGGCCGCAGCCTGGTCCGGGTGATCGCCGGGCTGGCCTTCCTGGGGCTCGGCGGCCTGCTCGCGGTGGTCAGCTTCACCGCGGTCACCCTGGTCATCGGCGACCCGTTCTACGAGAAGATCTCCGAGCAGGTGGAGCAGCGGTACGGCGGCACGCCGGGCGCGGTGGACGTGCCCTTCTGGTCGTCGCTGCGCCGCAGCGCCGCCGACTCGGTACGGCTGGTGGCGCTCACCGCGCTTGTCGGCATCCCGCTCTTCCTCGCCGGTTTCATCCCGGTGGTCGGGCAGACTGTCGTCCCGGTGATCGGGGCGGCCGTGGGCGGGTGGTTCCTCGCCGTGGAGCTGGTCGGCGCGCCGTTCTACCGGCGCGGAATGCGGCTGCCGCAGCGCCGGACGATCCTGAAGGCCGACCGACCCACCGCGCTCGGCTTCGGCGTGGCCGTCTTCCTCTGCTTCCTGATCCCGCTCGGGGCCGTGCTGATCATGCCGGCTGCGGTCGCCGGTGCCACGCTGCTGGCCCGCCGCTCGATGGGCCAGTCGATCGAGGAGAGCTGACCTGGTCGGCGCCGTCATCGCCTCCTGCCTTGATCAAGTGATGAGAAGTAGGTTCCACGGGGCACGTGGGACCTACTTCTCATCACATGATCTCGACAGGTCGGCCAGGCAGGACCACTCGGCTGCCACCGGGCGGTAGCCCAGCCGGGTGTTGATCGCGAGCATCGGCCCGTTCGCCTCGTCGTTCGAGGTGTACGCGACGCGCACGCCGTTCGCGGCGGCCCGGTGCAGCGCCGCCGTCTTGGCGAGCCGGGCCAGTCCGCGTCCCCGGTACGCCGGGAGGGTGCCGGTGAAGTCCGACCACATCCGGTCGCCGTCCCGCTTCACCAGGCTGAACGCGGCGATCTCACCATCGACTTCGGCGGCGACGCTTGCTGTCTTGTCCAGGCCGAGGTTGTCCCAGACGTCGTACTGCCAGCTCTCGTAACTGATCGAGTCGACAGGTACGTCGCCCGGCTCGTCAAGCGCAGCGGCCACGTCCGCCGCGTAGAGCCGGTGCGGGTCCAGGTCCGCGATCTGGCACAGTCGTACGCCCGGGGGCGGCTCCGGCAGCGCGGGCACCGGGTTCAGATCGAGCGCCGAGAAACGCAGCTCACGACTGGGCTCGTAGCCGTGCCGACGGGCGAACGGCAGAGCCTCCGGCTGGGCGAAGGCGCGTAGCCGTCGGACTCCCAGCGGGGCGAGGTGATCTGTCGCGGTCGTCAGCAGCGCGGTGCCGATGCCCCGCCGTCGGTGTTCGGGGTGGACGTGCAGGAGGTTGATGTCACCGAAGTCGGCCGTCGAGGTCGAGTCGTTGCGTTGCGCCGTCACCCATCCGACGACCTCGTCGTCGACCTCGGCCACGAAGGCCGTCCAGCCCTTCTCGGGCGGAGGCTCGGCGATCATCTTCCGGGTCGACTCGACACCGCGCACCAGATACGGAAAGACCAGGCGCCGCAGCGCCACCACGCCCGGGGCGTCGTCCGGCTGCGCCACACGGATCCGCATGTCAGGCCCCCGTCCGTACGGCGGCGACCGCCTCGACCTCGACGAGCTGGTCGGGATAGCCGAGCACGGCCACCCCGAGCAGGGTGCTTGGTGGGTCGTGGTCGCCGAAGAAGTCGCGAACCACCTCCCAGACGGTGACCAGGTCGGCCCGCTGCGACGACGCGACGTACACGGTGGTCTTGACGACGTCGGTCAGTCGGGCGCCGGCCGCGTCCAGAGCGGTCGCCAGGTTCGTCATCACCTGCCGGGCCTGCGCGGCGTGATCGCCCGGCGCGACCGTGCGGCCCTCGGCGTCGAGTGGGCACGCACCGGCGGTGAACACCAGCCGGGCAGGTGACTCGACGGTGGCCGCGTACGCGTACTCGGCGGTGTCGGAGAGGGCGGGGACGTGCAGCAGCGCGACAGGATCCGGCATGCCGGCGAGGCTAACCAGGATTCCCCGGCCGAGCGACGCATTAACCACGCGCTCGCGCGCGGCCGGTCACGCCGAGGCGCGGCGGATCAACTCGGTGGGGAGCATGACCGCCTGCTCGATGGTTTCGCCGGCGGCCAGCCGGAGGAGTTGGCGGGTCATTCGACGACCCAGTTCCACGATCGGCTGCCGGACGGTGGTCAGTGGCGGCTCGGTGTAGGCGGCGGTCTCGATGTCGTCGAAGCCGACGACCGCCACGTCCTCCGGCACCCGCCGGCCGGCCTCGCGAAGCGTCCGCAGGGCTGCGTGCGCCATCAGGTCGGAGGCGGCGAAGACGCCGTCGAGGTCGGGGTGTTCGGTGAGCAGGTGGCGCATCGCGGCCGACCCGGACTCCCGGGTGAAGTCGCCGATGGCGACCAGCTCGGGCAGCCCCGCGTCGGCGACCGTGCTGCGGTAGCCGCTGAGCCGTTCGATCCCGGCGACCATGTCCTGCGGGCCGGCGATGGTAGCGATCCGTCGACGACCGCTGTCGATCATGTGGCGGACGGCTGCGGTCACCCCGGCGACATGGTCGACGTCGACGTACGGGACCGGCACGTCGCCGAGCGGTCGACCGCTGACCACCACCGGGATGCCGAGCCGGGCAAGCGTGCCGGGCAGCGGGTCGGCGCCGTGCAGCGACGCGAAGAGCACCCCGTCGACGTGCCGGCCGGTGGTGTACCGCTCCACCCGGTGGTGCCCGGCCGGCGAGCCGGCGAGCATCAGCACCAGTTGTTTGTCGGCCGCCTCCAACTCCTGGCTGACGCCCCGGATGATGCCGGGGAAGACCTGGTCGTCGGAGAAGACCCGGGTGGCGGCCTCCGGCATGACCAGGGCGATCGAGTCGGTGCGTTGGGTGACCAGGCTGCGGGCGGCCAGGTTGGGGACGTACCCCAACTCGGCGACCGCCCGGGTGACCGCCTCGCGGATCGGTTCGGCGACGGTGGTGGAGCCGTTGACCACCCGGGACACGGTGGCGCGGGACACTCCGGCCCGCGCTGCCACCGCCTCGAGCGTCGGCCGCTGCGCCGTCGTCATCGCGCCTTTCCCCCCGCTCGTCACAGCCCGTTCCGGGAGATCACCTCCTGGTACCACCGGGCGCTGGCCTTCGGTGTGCGCCGCTGGGTCAGGTAGTCGACGTGCACGATCCCGAACCGCTTGCGGTAACCCTCCGCCCACTCGAAGTTGTCCAGGAATGACCATACGAGATAACCGCGCAGGTCCACGCCCCGGGAGATCGCCTCGTGCGCCGCACGGAGGTGCCCGTCGAGGTAGGCGATGCGATCGGCGTCGATCACCTGTGCCGCACCGTCGGGCGAGTCGGCGCCCGGCTTGTCGGGGAACGCCGCGCCGTTCTCGGTGATCAGCAGCGGCACCCCGGGGTAGTCGGTGGCGATCCGCTCCAGCAGTCGGGTCAGCCCGGCCGGCTCGATCATCCAGCCCATGTCGGTGAGCGGGCCGGTGGGCGGCAGGAAGTGCACGGTGCCCTCGGTGCCCGGGTAGGCGGGGTTGCCTGCGGCGTCGGGTCGACCCGCCACGTAGCCGGGTGCGTAGTAGTTGATGCCGAGCAGGTCGATCGGGGCCGCGATCAGTTTCTCGTCGCCGTCGCGGATGAACGTCGGCTCGACGATCCGGGCCACGTGCTCCCGGACGTCGTCCGGGTAGCCGCCGGCCAGCAGCGGGTCGAGGAAGATCCGGTTGTGCAGGCCGTCGACGAGCCGGACCGCGGCGGCGTCGACAGCGCTCTCCGGGTCGGCCGGCCGTACGTCGGCCGGGTTGAGGGTGATGCCGACGCTGCGCGCGCCGGCGGCCCGCAGCGCCCGCGCGGCCAGGCCGTGCCCCAACAACAGATGGTGTACGGCGGTGAAGGCCGCCGCCGGACTCTGCTCGCCCGGGGCGTGCACGCCGTTGGCGTAACCGAGGTAGGCCGAGCACCAGGGTTCGTTGAGGGTGGTCCAGACGTCGATCCGGTCGCCGAGGCGGGCGTACACGGCGGTGGCGTAGGTGGCGAAGTGCTCGGCGGTGTCCCGGTTTGTCCAGCCGCCCCGGTCACCGAGGGCCTGCGGCAGGTCCCAGTGGTAGAGGGTGACGATGGGGTCGATGCCCCGATCGAGAAGCGTGTCGGTGAGTCGGTCGTAGAAGTCCAGCCCCCCCGGGTTGGCGGGGCCGGTGCCGTCGGGTTGGATTCGCGGCCAGGAGACCGAGAACCGGTACGCCCGCAGGCCCAGGTCGGCCATCAACGCCACGTCGTCGGCGTACCGGTGGTAGTGGTCGCAGGCGACGTCGCCGGTGTGACCCTGGTACACCTTGCCCGGCGTACGGCTGAAGGTGTCCCAGATGGACGGACCGCGACCGTCGTCGCGGGCCGCGCCCTCGATCTGGTACGCGGCGGTGGCCGCCCCCCAGAGGAAGCCGTCGGGGAAGTTGAGTTCACTCACGCCTTGACCGCACCTTCCATGATTCCGCCGATGATCTGTCGGCCGAACAACACGAAGACCAGTAGCAGGGGCAGCGTCGCGATGGCCGTTCCGGTGAACACCTGCGACATGTCCTGGTAGTACCCGTCCGACAGCGCGCGTAGGGACAGTTGCACTGTCGGATTCGCCGGATCGTTCAGTACAGCGTACGGCCACAGGAAGTCGTTCCAGGTGGTCATGAAGGTCAGTAGACCGAGGACGGCGGCGGCGGGGCGCAGGGCGGGCAGCACGACGTGCCACCAGATCCGGGCGCTGCCACAGCCGTCCACCCGGGCGGCCTCGATCAGTTCGTCGCTGATGGCCTGGCCGGCGTACTGCCGCATCATGAACACGCCGAACCCGGTGACAAGCACCGGGACGATCACCGCGGGTAGCCGGTCGTTCCACTGCAGCTTGGTCATGAGCAGGTAGAGCGGGATCACGCCGAGCTGCGTCGGCACCATCATGGTCGCGATGATCACCAGTAGCAGCGCGTTTCGGCCCCGGAACCTGAGCTTGGCGAAGGCGAACCCGGCCAGGCTGGAGAAGAAGACCACGGAGACGGTCACCGTGGTCGCGACGATCGCCGAGTTGATCAGACCGGTCAGGAAGTACGCGTCGGTGTTGTCGAACAGGCGGGCGATGTTCGCGCCCAGGTTGCCTCCGGGGGTGACCGGGGGTGGCAGTTGGCCCATCGCGTCGTTGCTGCGGCTGGCGACGACGAACATCCACCAGATCGGAAAGATCGACAGGCCGGCGGCGAACACCAGGGCCAGGTAGGTGAGCGGGCTGGCCCGCCAGAGCCGGCTCATCGGCTGGTTCCCTTCTGCGGGCGGTTCCCGCCGCCGAGTCGGCGCAGGATCAGCACGTTCACCGCCGCGACGATCGCGATGAGCGCGAAGAGCAGCCAGGCCACCGCCGAGCCGTACCCGAAGTTGTAGTGCGGGGCGAACGCGTTCTCGAACATGTACATGGTCAGCGTCTGCGACTCGCGCAGCGGTCCGCCGCGGATCGGGTTGGTGCCGGAGTGGAACAGCCGGGGCTCGGTGAAGAGCTGCAGGCCGCCGATGGTGGCGATGATGGCGCAGAAGATGATCGTCGGTTTGAGCAGCGGCACGGTGATCGACCAGAACTGTCGGGCCCGGTTGGCGCCGTCGATCGCCGCGGCCTCGTACAGGTCGCGGGGGATGGCCTGCATCGCGGCCAGGAGGATCAGCGCGTTGTAGCCGGTCCAGCGCCAGTCGACCATGGCGGAGATGGCCACCCAGGAGGCCAGCCGGTTGGACTTCCACTCGATCGCGTCCATGCCGACCAGGTCGAGCAGCCAGTTGATCATGCCGAACTCGCGGCCGAAGAGCACCCCGAACACGATCGCCACGGCGGCCGTGGAGGTGACGTTCGGGACGAGCACCGCCATCCGCCATCCGGTGCGGGCCCGCAGCCCCCGGTTCAGCAGGTTGGCCAGCCAGAGCGCGGCGAGCAGTTGCGGCACCGTGGAGATCACGAAGATGCCAAGCGTGTTGACGAGCGCGTGCCAGAAGTCGACGTCGGCGAGCAGCCGGGTGTAGTTCTCCGCGCCGACGAACGGGTGGTCGGAGCCGAGCAGGTCCCAGTCGTGCAGCGACACCCAGAAGGTGTACGCCAGCGGGTACGCCCCGAAGATGCCGAAGATCAGGAAGAACGGGGCGATGTAGAGGTACGGGGAGAGCCGGGCGTCGAGCCGACTGAGCCGACCTGACGAGCGTGGGGGTGCCGGTGCGACCGGCGGGCGGGCGTCGAGCTGGACGGTCATGCCCGAGAACTCCTTTCCGTCGCGCGGGCGGGACTCCGGTGCCCGGAGCCCGCCCGCACGCTCGCTCGGGCTACTTGGCGGCGGCCTTCTTCGCGTTGGTCACCGCGTCGGTCCAGCCCTGCGCGGGGCTGCGCTGACCCAGCTCCACGGTCCGTACGGCGTTCTCCACCTCGGTCCGTACGGCCTGGTTCTTCGGGCCCATGTAGACGGGCTTGAGGCTCTTCGCGCCGGTGCCGAAGATGGCGCCGACAGGTGCCCCCGAGAAGTACGCGTTTGTCGCGCCGGTGATCGCCGGGTCGCCGAGCGCCTGCGGCGAGGAGGGCAGCGGACCCTTGGCCTTGAACGCCCCGATCTGCCCCTTGGCGCTGGTCAGGAACTTGGCCAGCTCGATGGCCTCGGCCTGGTGCTTGCTCTGCTTGGGCACGGCGAGGTGCGATCCACCCCAGTTGCCGCCGTTGCCGGGGACCCGGGCGATGTCCCACTTGCCCTGGGCGCTGGTGCCGGCGTTGGCCTCGATGACGCCGGTCATCCAGGAGGGGCAGGCGATGGTGGCGAACTTCGACTGCTTGAAGGCGGAGACCCACTCCTCCGACCAGGAGCCGTACTTTCCGGAGAGGCCCGAGTCGATGATGTCCATCGTGGTGTCCCACGCCTGGCGTACCGACGGGTTGCTGTCGACGACCAGGTTGTCGCTGGTGTCGTAGTAGCTGTAGCCGGTCGTGTTGCCGGCGGTCTGGAGCAGGATGGTGTTGAACGTGTTCGTCGCCCCGTCGAGGAAGGACGCGCCGGTCTTCGCCGCGGTGAACTTCTCGCCGGTGGCGATGTAGTCCGGCCAGGTCGGCCAGAGCTTGGAGACCGCCTCCCGCTCGGTGGGCAGGCCGGCCTTCTCGAAGAGGTCCTTGCGGTAGCAGATGGCGATGCCACCGACGTCGGTGCCGAGGCCGATGAGCTGCTTGCCGTCGGCGGTCAGGCCGGCGTTCCACTTCCACTCGAGGAAGTTGCCCTTGAGGTCGGCGGCGCCGTGGTCCAGCAGGTTGACGAAGTTCGCGGGGTTGGCCTTGTACTCGACGAGCAGGCCCTCCTCGATGGCCACCACGTCGCCTGCGCCCCGGCCGGCGGCGAGCCACTGGGTCAGCTTCGGCGAGTACTCGTCGAGGTTGGTGCCGGTGCCACGCTCGACGACCTTCACGCCGGGGTTCGCGGCCATGTACTCCTGGTAGAGCTGCTCGTAGCCGAACTGGCCGAAGACGTCGACGGTCAGCGTGACCGTTCCGTCGCCCGGCTCGTCACCGCCGCCGCAGCCGGTGGTGACGAGCAGGGCGGTGGCGGCGGCGAGAGCCACCGCGGCGAGGCGGCGGCGTGGGAGGACAGCCATGGGTTTCGACCTCTCTCAAGGTGGGCGGGTGGTGGCAGATGGCTAAGAGAGCGCTCTCACGACAGGGTGGTGGGTCGCCAACCCGCTGTCAAGAGAGCGCTCTCTCGTTGTTCCGATCCAGGCCCCGACATCGACGAGGGCGTCACCCCTGACGGGGTGACGCCCTCGTTCGTGCGTATCGGTCAGCCGGTGCGCAGACCGTTCAACAGGGTGCGGTCGCCGACGACGTCGAGCGTCTCGAAGCTCACCCGCCCCCACAGCGCCAACAGCAGGTCGCTCGCGGTGCCGCTGACCTGCGCGCGCGCGTGGTGATCGTCGTGGTCGAAGATGGTCGCGGTGTCGAGCAACGCCACCCCCTCGCCGCGCAGCCGCAGATACCAGTCCTGGGCCGCATCGGTCGCGCAGAGCTGCACCACCCCGTGCCAGTCACCCGGCACCTGCCGCCGGCCCGCCGGCAGCCAGGTGTCCAGCACCTCACTCACCCCGTCGGCCGCGAGCTTCGCCTCAACCGGGTCACCAGCCGCGATGGCGAGCTGGGCGTCCCAGCGGTGCACAGCCGTCTCGTGCGCCATCCGACGCGGCCAGAAGCCGGCCTTCTTCGGCTGCGGAGCCCAGTTCCACGCCGGCGCCTCCGGGTCGAGCCCGTCGAAGAGAGTCATCAGCCGGTCGTACCCCTGCTGCCACAGCTGGAGCGCGTTCACACCCGGGTCGGCTTCACGTTGCTCCCGGCGCGGCGGCTGGGTGGCCTGGCCGGAACCGACGAACGACGAAACCCAGTGGTAGATGCCGGCCATGTGCAGTGTGAGGTCGTTGACCGTCCAGCCCGGACAGGACAGCACCGGTGTCTCCGGCGGCGCCTCGGCCACCGCTGCGGCGAAAGCCGGAGCCTCCGTCCGGAGCGCCCCGATCCAGAAATCCTTGCTGCCCTGCAGTCTGCTCATCGCCATCCTCCCGGGGGTGCCGGGCGACCAGTGGGTGCCACGGCTAGTTGTCAGCCTAAGGTGAAGGGCGTGCCAGACGCCTCCGCCCAGCCGACAACCGACGCCGATCGTGCCATCCCCGGTCCACTCGCCGGCTACACCACCCTGCGAACGGGTGGGCCGGCCGGGCGGATCGTGGCCGCCGGCAGTGCCGACGAGATCGTCCGGGCGGTCCAGGCCGCGGCCGAGCCGGTCCTGCTCCTGGCCGGGGGCAGCAACGTGGTGATCGGCGACGCCGGTTTCCCCGGCACCGTCGTGCTGGTGCGCTCCCGTGGCATGCAGGTCATCGCCGAGGACGCCGCCTCGATCACCGTACGGGTCGACGCCGGCGAACCATGGGACGACCTCGTCGCCGCCACGGTCGCCAACGGCTGGGCCGGGCTGGAGTGCCTGTCCGGCATCCCCGGCTCGACCGGCGCCACCCCGATCCAGAACGTCGGAGCGTACGGCCAGGAGGTCGCCGAGACGATCACCGGCGTCGAGGTGTACGACCGGATCACCGGCACCCGCCAGGTCATCCCCGCGGCCGACTGCGGCTTCGCCTACCGGGGCAGCATCTTCAAGTACGTGGACCGTTGGGTCGTGCTCTCGGTCGACTTCCGGCTCACCAGGTCCGCGCTCAGTGGGCCGGTGCGCTACGCCGAGTTGGCCAAGGCGCTCGGCGTCGAGGTGGGCGACCAGGTGCCGCTTGCGGACGCCCGCGCGGCGGTGCTGCGGCTGCGCGCGGGCAAGGGCATGGTGCTCGACGCCAACGACCCGGACACTCGCTCGGTCGGCTCCTTCTTCACCAACCCGGTGCTCGACCGCGCGACGTACGAACAGCTCCTCGAACGCTCCACCGAGCTGGGCGACCCACCCGCCTGGCCCGGGGCGGACGGCCTGGTCAAGGTGAGCGCCGCCTGGCTGATCGACAAGGCCGGCTTCACCAAGGGCCACCCCGGCGAGGGCGGGGTGGCCATCTCCAGCAAGCACACCCTGGCCCTGACCAACCGCAGCGGCACCGCCCACACGACCGCCCTGCTCACCCTGGCCCGCACCATCCGCGACCAGGTCCACGCCCGCTTCGGCGTAACCCTGCACCCCGAACCAGTCCTCATAAACTGCACCCTCTAACCCACCCACCCCGCCCCGCCCCGCCCCGCCCCGCGCGACTCCAGCCCGTGCGACCGCGTCGATCAAGGAGTTGTGGTGGGGGACATTCACCTCTGTCGGGGTTAAATCGCCCACCACAACTCCATGATCGACGGGCGGGGCGGGCGGGCCGGGGCGGGACGGGCGGGGCGTTAGGGGAGGGGCCAGGGGAGGGTTAGTTCGCCTTGGCGCCAGCGGGTGGGGTTGTCGAGGATGGGCCAGCCTGATTCGCGGAGGCGGGTCACCGCTTGCAGCCACCGTTGGCGGGGGCCGAAGGTGGCGTACGGGGCGGCGGCCTGCCAGGCGTCCTCCAGGGCGCGGACCAGGGCGTGCACCGGCTCACCGGGGACGTTGCGGTGGATCAGCGCCTTGGGTAGCCGCTCGGCCAGCTCGGCGGGGCTGCCAAGCGTCGTGAGCTTCGCGGCCAGGGTCAGCGTCCGGGGCCCTTCGGCGTCGATCAGCAGCCAACTCGCGAGCCGCCCCAACTCGTCACACGTGCCCTCGACGAGCACCCCACCGGGGGCGAGCGCGGCGCACATGGTCTGCCAGGCTTCGGCCACGTCGCTCTCGTCGTACTGTCGCAGCACGTTGAACGCGCGGACCAGCACCGGCCGGAGCCCGGCCAACTCGAACCCACCCCGGGCGAACGTGAGCCCGGGTGGGTCGGCGGCCGGCGCGGCGGCCGCCACCCGGGCCGCGTCGATCTCCAACCCGACCAGCCGTACGTCCGGACGGACCCTGGCCGCCAGCCGCGCCCGCAACTCCACAGCTGTCACCGGGGTGGCGCCGTAGCCGAGGTCGACCACCAGGGGGTCGTCCGCAGCCAGCAGGGTTTCGGCGCAGGTGGCGACGATCCAGTTGTCCACCCGACGCAGTCGGTTCGGGTTCGTCGTGCCGCGCGTGACCACGCCGAACGGCCGGTGCCGTGCCCCAGGGCTCACGCCGACCTCAGGGCCGATCTCCGCTGGCGCCTCACTTGCCGACCCGGTGCACCTTGTGCTGGGCGGCCTGTGCCCGTGGCCGGACCACCAGCCGGTCGACGTTGACGTGCTCCGGGCGGGTGGCGCACCAGGCGATGCAGTCCGCGACGTCCTCGGCGACCAGTGGCCCCGGCACCCCGGCGTAGACGGCCGCCGCCCGTTCCGCATCGCCTTCGAAGCGGACCAGGCCGAACTCGTCGGTCTTCACCATGCCCGGGTCGATCTCGACGACCCGCAGCGGCCGGCCGCACAATTCGAGGCGGAGCGTGCCGGCGATTGCGGTCTGCGCGTGCTTCGCGGCGGTGTAGCCGCCCCCGCCCTCGTAGACGGTCAGGCCGGCGGTCGAGGAGACCACCACGATGGTGCCGGAACCGGAGGCCTCCAGCGCCGGCAGCAGTGCCTGGGTGACCCGCAGGGTGCCGAGCACGTTCACGTCGTACATCCACTGCCAGTCGGCGACCGAGCCGGACTCGACCGGGTCCAGCCCGCGTGCCCCGCCGGCGTTGTTGACCAGGAGGGTGACCGGCCCGGGTGCCTGGGCGGCGGCTTCGGCCAGCCGGGCCACCGACTCGTCCGAGGTGACATCGCAGGTCACCGCGGTGGCCTTGCCGCCGGCAGCGGTGATCTCGGCGACCAGATCGGTGAGCCGTTCGGCGCGGCGGGCGGCGGCGAGCACGTGGAAGCCCTCGGCGGCGAGCCGGCGGGCGGTGGCCGCGCCGATCCCGCTTGAAGCTCCGGTGACGATGGCGACTGAGGTCATCCCGACATTGTCCCCCGACCGTGGGAGCCACCCCGACCGGGCGTACGGGGGCCATCGACGGGCGTCCGGTCATGAGGTCCGTCACCCCGGGGGGCCGCGCCGGGGAATTTCCGAAGCCCGATGGGGAAGATGACATCCGGCGTACAGGTTGACCGAGAAGCGCCGGTCGTGCGAGACGGCATCAACCGTGACGAAGGAGCGGATGTGGCGGAAATGCACACCGGTGTCGGGCGTCAGCGAGGTACGCAACCGTGGCCCCGGCCACGCCGCATCGCGACCCTGTCGGTGCACACCTCACCCCTGCACCAGCCCGGCACGGGTGACGCCGGCGGAATGAACGTCTACATCCTCGAGGTCGCCCGGCGTCTCGCCGAGGCCAACGTGGAGGTGGAGATCTTCACCCGGGCCACCTCCGGTGACCTCCCCCCGGTGGTCGAGATGGCGCCCGGCGTGCAGGTCCGACACGTCACCTCCGGCCCCCTGGAAGGCCTCACCAAGGAGGAGTTGCCCGGTCAGCTCTGCGCCTTCACCGCCGGGGTGCTGCGCGCTGAGGCGTCCCGCCCGCCCGGCCACTACGACCTGATCCACTCCCACTACTGGCTCTCCGGCCAGGTCGGTTGGCTGGCCAAGGAGCGCTGGGGAGTGCCGCTGGTGCACACCGCGCACACCCTCGCCAAGGTCAAGAACGACCAGCTCGCCGCCGGTGACCGGCCGGAGCCCAAGGCCCGGATCATCGGTGAGGAACAGGTCGTCGCCGAGGCGGACCGACTTGTCGCCAACACCAGGGTCGAGGCCAGCGACCTGCTCGGCCGTTACGACGCCAACCCGGCCCGGGTGTCCGTCGTGCAGCCGGGCGTCGACCTGGCCCGCTTCCGGCCTGCGCCGGGCGACCGGCCCGCGGCGGCCCGCCAGGCCCGCCGCCGGCTGGGGCTTCCCGTCGACGGGTACGTGGTTGCCTTCGTCGGTCGGATCCAGCCGCTCAAGGCTCCCGACGTGCTGATCCGCGCGATCGCCGCACTGCGGGAGCGCGACCCGGCGCTTGCCGACCAGATGACGGTGGTGATCTGCGGTGGGCCCAGCGGCAGTGGGCTGGACCGGCCGACCGCCCTGATCGAATTGGCCGCCAACCTCGGGGTCAGCGACGGGGTGCGGTTCCTCCCGCCACTCACCGGCGACGACCTGCCGGCCCTGTACCGCGCGGCGGATCTGGTCGCGGTGCCGTCGCACAACGAGTCGTTCGGGCTGGTCGCCCTGGAGGCGCAGGCCTGCGGTACGCCGGTGCTGGCCGCCGCCGTCGGAGGGCTGGTCACCGCCGTACGGGACCAGGTCAGCGGCGTGCTCATCGACGGGCACGACCCGGTCGACTGGGCCCGCGCGCTGGGCAGCCTGCTGCCGAACCAGGCCCTCCGCTCGGTGCTGGCCCGAGGTGCCGAGCAGCACGCCCGGTACTTCTCCTGGGACCGTACCGTCGCCGGCCTGCTCGGGGTCTACGGCGAGGCGATCGCCGGGCACCGCGCCCGGCTCGCGGCCGACCTGGCCTGCGATCCGGCGCTCTCCTGCTCCTGGTGACCCGGGCGTCGGTCGCCACCCGGTGCGCGGGCCGAGTCGGTCGTAGAGTGGGTGCGGTGAGCCCGAAGAGCGATCTTGCGACCCTGATCGAGTCGGTCTGCGCCGAGCGGGACCTGGCCTGTGAGTCGACCGGCCCCGGCTCGTACGCGGTGACGCTGCCGGGCACCCACAAGCTCAAGACGGTCTGCAACCTGATCGTCGGCGAGCACGCGCTGCGGGTCGAGGCGTTCGTGATGCGCCAGCCGGACGAACGCCGCGAAGAGCTGTGGGCCTGGCTGTTACAGCGCAACGCCCGGATGTACGGCGTCTCCTTCTCCACCGACGCGGTCGGCGACGTCTACCTGACCGGTCGGGTCAACCCGGCGGGCGTGGACGCCGACGAGTTGGACCGACTGCTCGGCGCCGTGCTCACGTACGCCGACGAGTCGTTCGACACGATGTTGGAGATCGGCTTCGGCAGCTCGATCCGGCGCGAGTACGAGTGGCGGGTGAAGCGCGGCGAGTCGACCGCCAACCTGGCCGCCTTCGCCCACCTCTTCGAGCCCTCCACCACCAACCCCAACCCAACCTGACCCCACCCCCCACCGCCTCGCCCCGCCGACCCCCACCCCACCCCACCCCCGCCCCGCCCCACCCTCCGCCCCGCGCCACGCACCCCCGCCCCGCGCCACGCACCCCGCCGATCATGGAGTTGTGGTGGGTGACAAAGTCCCTGCGTCGCACCAAACCAGGCACCACAACTCCATGATCGACAGTGCTCGGCCGCGATCTTGCACTTGCTGTCCCGGCGTAGGGGGCATTCCACGCTTTTCGGCGACTGAAAACGCAAGATCGGCGCGGGCCAGCGCGGTCATGGCGCGTCGACGGTGGTTCGGACTGCTCCTGACGGGTATGCCGCACCGCGCGGTGCGGCAAGGGACCCCCGCGCGCCGATGACGGAGTGCCAAGGAGCGGAGCGTCCCATGGCTCAGCGGAACAGCTCAGGTCGCGGCGCGACTGCGACCAGGACGAAGCGACAGACCGGCAACCAGACTCCGGGTACGCCCGGAGTTTCCGAGTCGGAGATATCCCGGATGCGGGTGGACGACATCCGCGGGCAGCTGCGCAAACGCGGGGTTTCCGGGATCTCCGCCCTACGCAAGCCCGAACTGGTGAAACAGCTGGTGCGCTCGATGCGGGCCGGCGCGGGTCGGAGCAGCACCGGCCCGGCGGGCCGGGCCACCGGCACCCGTGCGTCGGCGGGTCGTGCCGCGGCCACCAGGAAGTCGGCGGCCAGACCGGCGTCGAGCCGTGCCAAGGCCGCACCGGCGAACAAGAGCGCGCCCGCGAAGCGGGCTGCCGCCACGAAGGCGACCGCCGCGCGGAAGTCGGCTGCGGCGGCGAAGCGGGCGCCGGCGAAGAAGGCGACCGCCGCGAAGAAGACGACCGCCGCGAAGAAGACGACAGCGGCCGCGAGGCCGACGGCCGCGCGCAAGACCGCGGTCGCGAGCAGGACGACCGCCGCCCGTAAGACGGCGGCAGCGCGGAAGACCACGGCAGCGCGGAAGACCACGGCGGCCCGTAAGACCACGGCGGCCCGGAAGACCGCGACGGCGCGTACGGCGCCCGCGCGGAAGACTGCGGCGAAGAAGGCACCGGCCAAGAGCACTGCGGCGAAGCGCACAGCACCAGCCAGGAGCACGGCGGCGAAGCGCACGACGTCGGCCAGGAGTACGGCGGCGAAGAAGGCGCCGGCAAAGAGCGCGGCGGGAAAGCGCACAGCGCCGGCAAAGAGCGCGGCGGCGAAGCGTCCGCTGACGCGGTCGACGGGCGGCGGGACGGCGGCCGGCGGGATCCGGACCGGACGGGGTACGGGTCGGTCGGTCCGTAGTTCGCAGGTGATCTCGTCGACGATGGACCGGCCGGAGCGTCCGGGGCGGAGCCTGATCACGGCGAACCACGAGGTGATCCAGCGGTGGGCCCGGGAACGCGGGGCGAAGCCGGCGACCATCGCCGGCACCGAGCGGGATGGCCGGGCGGGTGTGTTGACGTTCAACATCCCCGGATACCGGGAAAGTAGCCGGATTCGCGAGATCACCTGGGATGAGTGGTTCTACACCTTTGACCTGCGTCGGCTGAATCTGATTTATCAGGAACAGTTGCGGGACGGCCGGCAGAGCAGCTTCTTCCGGACCGAGTCACCCGATCGAGAAGACGGTTGAGGTGTTTGCGGGAATGGGCGACGGGTATGCGGCTGTTGCCAACGGACGAGGCCGGAGCAGCGGATACTCGCCAGTTGTGACGGGCGAGACAGCCGTTCTGGGTTGAATCCAGAATCCGGGCGAACTAGCTTTATTGCACCGCGCCACGTTTGGAAACGTTCGGGGGAGCGGCGGATCGATCAGATCCGCGCACCAGACGAGGCGCGAGGGGACGGGTGGATCAACCGTTGGGGGACGGTGCCCACCTGTTTGGACCGGCGGCGTGAGCGGGCGATGCTTACGGGGGTGAGTGTTGCCCGCCGCCGCCGGCCCCACGGCGGGCGCCCACTACGACCTCAGGGACGTGGTGGGCGCTTTGCGTCGTTCATCCGGTCGGCACGTGGTCGGCGAGTGTCTTCGGCTCCGGTTCGGCGACCCGGCGTAGCGCGGCGACGTGCCGCTCCCGGGGTGGTCCGGCGAGCAGGTGTCCGAGCGCGGCAAGCAGGCCGAGGCCGGCCACGATCAGCCAGTGCCGGTCGCCGAGGTGCTGGAGGCTCACCCCGCCGAGGGTCGGCGCGACGAACGCGGCGGCCGGGAACGTCAGGTAGAAGACCGACTGGTAGCGCGCGCGTAGCTGCGGTGGTGCCAGGTCCGCGTTGATCTGCGCGTTCGGCGGTGCGGCGAGCATCGAGCCGACCGTCCAGACGACTGCGGCACCCAGGTAGATGGCCAGTTCGTCGGCGATGGCGAGGACCCCGAAGCCGAGCGCGAGCAGCGCCGTGGAGGCGGCCAGGACGACGTCCTTGCGGTGCCTGTCGATCAGCCGGGGCACGAACAGCTGCCCGACCACGATCAGCGCGCCGCCGAGTGCCACCACCAGCCCGTACGCCGAGGGGCCCAGGCCGTCCGCGCGCATGGCCAGCGGCATGATCGTCGAGGTCTGCATGGTGAGTACGGCAAGCACGAAGGTGAGCCCGACGAAGACCAGGAAGGTGCGGTCGGTGAGCGCGGTGTGCAGTCCAGGTCGGCGGGCCCGGACGGATGCCGGTGCGGCGCGGGTGGTGGGCGGGTGGCCGGTCGTCGGCCGGGCCAGCCGTAGCGTTTCGGGCACCTTCCAGCCGATCACGGCGGCGGCGGTCAGGGTGGCTCCCGCGTCGACAAGGAACAGCGCGGTGAAGCTCGCCTCGGCCAGGACACCGGCGAGCAGCGAGGCGACCGCCATGCCCAGGTTGAACGCCCAGAACTGGAGGTTGAACGCCCGTGACCGGCGTTCGGCGGGCACCACGTCGACGATCGCCGCGACGAACGCCGGGCTGGGCATCGAGTGGACCACGCCGATCAGCGCGGAGAGCACCGCGATCAACAGCAGGGGTCGGGTGAAGGCGAGCGCCACCATCAGGCCGACGGTGGCCAGGTGCGCGGCGAGCAGGGTCGCCCTGCGGCCCCACCTGTCGGCGAGCACCCCGCCGAGCAGTACCCCGGCTGCCCCGCCGGCCCCGTACGCGCCGACCACGGTGCCGGCGAGCCCTTCGCTCGCGCCGCGCACGTCGGTGAGGTAGAGCGAGAGGAACAGCATGGCGAAGGCGCCGGCCCGGTTGATCAGCAGGCCGGCCCAGAGGTACCAGAAGGTGGCGGGGAGGCCGCCTGCGGTGTCGTGCCACCAGCGCCGCAGGGCGTGCACCCGACCTCCCGACAGTTCAGGTTGTTAACTGTTTCCTCTGCACAGTAGAAACTCGGGGCCCCGCCGCGCCAGTCGTTAAGCCTCTGCGGGCTGCGGCGCCTGGCTGGCGGTGACCGGGGCCAGCGCCGCACCGGAGCGGCGCAGCGCGGTGGCGCGACGCTCCCGGGCCGGCCCCGACACCAGGTGGGCCACCGCGGTCAGCAGGCCGAGCGCGGCGCAGCCGTACCAGAGCGCGTCGTTGCCGACGTGCTCGCGGACCAGACCGCCGAGGATCGGCGCGCTGGCCCCGGCGATCTGCCAGGAGAGCGAGAACACGCCCTGGTAGCGACCGCGCAGCTCGGCCGGGGACAGTTCGGCGATAAGCGTGGAGTTGGAGGGGGAGTTCAGCATTTCGCCGACCGTCCAGATGAGCACGGTCAGCCCGTAGAACCAGGCGGTGCCGGCGAACGCGGTCAGCCCGAACCCCACCCCCATCACCACGGAGGCCAGCGCGAGCACGTGTGAGCGGCTGCGACCCCGGATCAGTCGGGGTACGAAGAGCTGGCCGACCACGATGAGGATGCCGTTGAGCGCGATCACCGAGCCGTAGGTGGCCGGGCTCAGACCGTCGTCGCCCATCGCGATCGGCAGCATCGAGATGTGCTGGAGGAACACCAGCGCGGCGAGCAGGTTGAGTGCCACGAAGCCGAGGTAGACCCGGTCGGTGAGGATCGTGCGCAGGGCGCCGAGCGGGACCGCCTTCGCCGCGTCGGCACTTGTCGGGCCGGCCTGTCGGGTCTCCGGCACCCTGCTGAAGATGATCAGCGCGGTGATCAGCATGGTGGCCGCGTCGACCACGAACAACAGCAGGTAGTCGGCCTGTGCGGCGAGGCCGGCGAGGACGGCGGCGCAGGCGAAGCCCAGGTTGATCGCCCAGTAGTTGAGCGAGAAGGCGCGCAGCCGGTCCTTGGCCGGCACCACGTCGATCATCATGGCCCCGAACGCGGGCCGGGCCGCCTCGGCGAACATGCCGAGCAGCAGTGCCCCAAGCGCCACCGCCCAGAGGTCCCGGGCCAGCCCGAGCCCGAGCATCATGGTCGCCGCGCCCACGTGGGCGGTGAGCAGCGTCGGTCGGCGACCCCACCGGTCCGCGAGGGTGCCGCCGGCGGTCGTGCCGAATGCCCCGCCGACGCCCCAGAGGCCGATCACCAGGCCGGCCTGCGAGGCCGAGAAGCCACGTTCCTGGGTCAGGTAGATGGCGAGGAAGACGAGGACGAACGAGCCGAGTCGGTTGATCAGGGTCCCGGACCACAGGTACCAGAAGGTGGTCGGAAGGCCTCCGGTGGTGTCCCGGAACCAACTCCGCATCGTCCGCATATTGGCGCCCCGCTTGCAGTAATGACCGATGTGACTGGCGTGCCTTACAACCCTAGTGGCGGGCGGACCGGCTGGTCATCCGCTTTTTCACGTGGTGGTCGTCACGACGGCTGCCCGCGTGTCCGCCGGGCCGTTGAGGCAGGATGATCCGCATGACTGCGAGCGAAGGGCCCACCGTCGGGACGCTGGTCCTGCTGCGACACGGTGAGAGCGACTGGAATGCCAAGAACCTCTTCACCGGCTGGGTGGACGTCGACCTGACCGAGAAGGGCGAGGGTGAGGCGCGGCGCGGCGGCGAGCTGCTGCGTGAGCACAGCCTGCTGCCGGATGTCGTGCACACCAGCGTGATGCGCCGGGCGATCCGCACCGCCGAGCTGGCGCTCAACGCCGCCGACCGGCACTGGATCGCCGTGCGCCGGTCGTGGCGGCTCAACGAGCGGCACTACGGCGCCCTGCAGGGCAAGAACAAGAAGCAGACCCTCGACGAGTACGGCGAGGAGCAGTTCATGCTCTGGCGCCGGTCGTACGACACGCCGCCGCCGCCGATCGACGACAACGACGAGTGGTCGCAGGTGGGTGACCCGCGCTACGCGCTGCTGCCGACCGAGCTGATGCCGCGCACCGAGTGCCTCAAGGACGTCGTCGACCGGATGCTGCCCTACTGGTACGACTCGATCGTGCCGGACATCCTGGCCGGCCGGACGGTGCTGGTGGCCGCGCACGGCAACTCGCTGCGCGCCCTCGTCAAGCACCTCGACCAGATCTCCGACGAGGCGATCGCCAAGCTGAACATCCCGACGGGGATCCCGCTGCGCTACGACCTCGACCCGCAGCTGCGTCCGCTCAGCCTCGGCGGCACGTACCTCGACCCGACCGCGGCGAAGGAAGCCGCCGCCGCGGTCGCCAACCAGGGCCGCTGACCACGAGCGAAGGGCCCCCGCATGACGGGGGCCCTTCGTCTCACCGTCAGTTGGTGGTCGGGCTGTTCTCTCCGGTGATCAGGTAGATCACGTGCTCGCCGGCGTTCACCGCGTGGTCGGCGAAGCGCTCGTAGAAGCGGCCCAGCAGGGTGGCGTCGATGGCCGTCTCCACCCCGTACGGCCAGTCGTCGCCGAGCAGCACCGCGAACAGGTTCTTGTGCAGCTCGTCCATGGCGTCGTCGTCGCGGTCCAGCTCGCCGGCGAGGTCGGCGTCGGGCTTCGCCAGCACCGAACCGATCTTCACGGCCATCCGGTCGGCGATCTCGGACATCTCGGTGAAGACCGTCCGCAGCTCGGCCGGGACGGCGGGGGAGGGGTGCCGGCGCAGCGCGGTCTTCGCCACGTGCTCGGCGAGGTCGCCCATCCGCTCCAGATCAGCGGCCACGTGCAGCGCGGTGATCATCGCCCGGAGGTCGGAGGCGACCGGCGCCTGTCGGGCGAGCAGGTCACAGACCCGCTCCTCGACGTGTCGGTAGAGGTCGTCGATCTCGGCGTCCCGCTCGATGACCGTCTCGGCGGCCTGCCGGTCGGCGGTGAGCAGGGCCCGGGTGGCCTGGCGCATGGCGGCGCGGACGCCCTCCGCCATGTCCACCAGCAATTGGCTGACGATCTGGAGGTCGGCCCGGAACTCGTCGCGCATCATCACGTCCTGTGGTCGGTCGCCGCCGACGGGTGCCGGCGCAGGGGGTTGAGCAGGTGCGACGCCAACGGTAGGGCGCGCGGACGGACCCCGGATGAACCACGGTGAACGACGCCAGACGTGGGGGTGAACACTTCCGTAAGTGAGGGTAGTTCGTCCCGTTCTGTGTGGTAGCCAGGTTAACAATGACCCTACGATCGCCGGGTGGAGTGGGCGGTGGCGGTCGTGGTGGCCGTGGCGTTGGTGGCCGGGATGGTCGCCGGCTTGGTGCTGCCCAGGTTCCTGCCGAGGCGGGACGGTCGCTCCACGTCGACGGGGAGCGTCAGCTTCCGCTGGAGCAGGGGGAGGCCCGCGATAGTCGACGAGCAGCAGGCCGGGCTCGGCCGCCGGACGATCGACTCGCTCCGGGCCGGTGTCGTGGTCCTGGACAACGACGACGTCCCCGTGCTGATCAACCCGGCCGCCCGCGCGATGGGGCTGCTGCGTACCGGCAGCACCCCCGGCTCGATCGCCGCGCACCCGCTCATCCGTACCCTCGCCGGTCAGGTGCGACGCACCGGCGTGCGGCGCGAGATCGAGCTTGACCTGCCCCGGGGTCGCGACAGCGCGGGGGAGAACCCGCTCGGCGTGCACCTGCGGGCGATGGGTCTCGGCAACGGCTTCATCGCGGTCGAGGCGGTCGACGTGACCGAGTCGCACCGGCTGACCCGGGTACGGCGCGACTTCGTGGCGAACGTGAGCCACGAGCTGAAGACCCCCATCGGTGCCCTGCAACTGCTCGCCGAGGCGTTGCTGGACGCGACCGAGCCGGCCGACGCCGCGACGCCCGACCTCTCCGAGGACCTGGTGGCCGCCCGTCGGTTCGCCGAACGGATCCAGCACGAGTCGACCCGGCTGGGTCGGTTGGTGCAGGAGTTGCTGGAGCTGACCCGGTTGCAGGGGGCTGAGCCGCAGCCGCCACCGGAGCCGGTCGCGTTGGACTGGGTGATCGCCGAGGTGGTCGACCGGACCCGCACCACGGCGTCCGCCCGGGGTGTCGCGGTGACCGTGGACGGGCAGCGTGGCCTGACCGCGTACGGCAGCGACTCCCAACTCGCCACGGCGGTGGCGAACCTGGTGGAGAACGCCATCAACTACTCGGGCGAGGACACCACGGTGCGGGTGACCCTGCGGGGCGACGACGAGCACGTCGAGGTTGCCGTCACCGACCAGGGCATCGGCATCGCCCCCACCGACGTGGACCGGATCTTCGAGCGGTTCTACCGGGCCGACCAGGCCCGCTCGCGTGCCACCGGCGGCACCGGGCTCGGCCTGGCGATCGTGAAACACATTGCGAGCAACCATGGCGGACGGGTGGAGGTGTCGAGCACTCTTGGTGGTGGATCGACGTTCACCCTCCGGCTGCCCGCCAGCCCACCGGATGACCTTCTGGCGACACTGCCGCCGGTTGGGATCGAGTCCGGTCCGGCTGGGCTACGGCAGGTCTGACAGCAAATGGAAAGGAAATCCCCGTTGAGCCGCGTTCTCGTGGTCGAGGACGAGGAGTCGTTCTCCGACGCCTTGTCGTACATGCTCCGTAAGGAGGGCTTTGAGGTTTCGGTCGCCGCGACCGGCACCGACGCCCTCACCGAGTTCGACCGGACCGGCGCCGACATCGTGCTGCTCGACCTGATGTTGCCCGAGATGTCGGGGACCGAGGTCTGCCGGCAGTTGCGGCAGCGCTCCGCCGTGCCGATCATCATGGTCACCGCCCGGGACAGCGAGATCGACAAGGTGGTCGGGCTGGAGATCGGCGCCGACGACTACGTCACGAAGCCGTACTCGCCGCGGGAACTTGTCGCCCGGATCCGGGCCGTCCTGCGCCGGCAGAGCCCGGAGGTGGCCGAGGCGGGTGCGCCGACGCTCGCCGCCGGCCCGGTGCGGATGGACATCGAGCGGCACGTGGTGACGGTCGACGGCGGGGCCGTGCAGCTGCCGCTGAAGGAATTCGAGTTGCTGGAGCTGCTGCTGCGCAACGCGGGCCGGGTGCTCACCCGCGGCCAGCTCATCGACCGGGTCTGGGGTGCCGACTACGTCGGTGACACCAAGACGCTCGACGTGCACGTCAAGCGGCTGCGTTCCAAGATCGAGCCGGAGCCGTCCGCGCCGCGCTTCATCGTGACCGTGCGGGGTCTGGGCTACAAGTTCGAGCCGTGATCGGCGTACGCGAAGGGGGCTTGCGTTCGACGCAGGCCCCCTTCGGCGTGTCCCCACCTGCTCGCCTTGCCGGCTTGTCAGGGCTGAGTCAGCTGTGCGCCGGGGGATGCGTCTCCGTTGCTGTGGTCCTTTGGAGCTGATGTCGCAGACGAGTCATCCGCCGATGTCGCAGAGCCGATGTCGTAAACGAGTCAGCTCCAAAGGGGTTGCACCCGACGCCCGGCTCCTTGTCCGCGTCCGCTGGGGCACCGCCCGCAGGCGAGCGAGCGAGCCGCGCGGGCGGCGTGGCGGGGTGTGGGCTGGGCGTCGGATGATCTCGTCCGGGGGAGGCCGGCGAGGTTCCGGCCTGTCAGACCTCGTCGGCCGGGTGCGGGGCGACCATGCCCTGCCTCGTCCGGATCGCGCACAGCTCGGCCAGCCGCTCGTAGGCCGCAGCGCCGATCAGAGCGGTCAGCTCCGGCCCGTACGACAGGTACATCGGCTCGGTGCCGACGTGCGCGTCGGTGGAGGAGGTGCACCACCAGTCCAGGTCGTGCCCGCCCGCGCCCCAGCCCCGCCGGTCGAACTCGGACAGCGTGGAGACCAGCACCTTGCTGTTGTCCGGCCGCTTCACCCAATCCTGGTCGCGGCGGATCGGCAGCTGCCAGCAGACATCGGGCTTGTATTCCAACGGGTGCACCCCGTCACGAAGCGCCTGCGCGTGCAGGGCGCAGCCGCCCCCACCGACGAAGTCGGCGTCGTTGAGGAACACGCACGGACCTTCGGCGCCCTGGGTGGCGGTGCGGCGGGCCGGATTCTTGCCGTCGATGGTGTCCTCGTCGGTCCAGTTCTTGAACCCGCGCCGGAAGTGCTGCCAGGTCTCCGGGGTGAGCCGCTTGACGGCGCTGCGCACCCGCTTCTCGTCGTCCGAGTCGGTGAAGAACGCCCCGTGCGAGCAGCAGCCGTCGGCGGCCCGGCCGGCGATGATGCCGTGGCAGCCCTTGCCGAAGATGCAGGTCCAACGGGAGAGCAACCAGGTCAGGTCGGCCCGGATCAGGTGCGTCTCGTCGGCCGGGTCGGCGAACTCGATCCACTCCCGAGGGAAGTCGAGGGGCACCTCGCGGCTGCGCGGGTCACCCGGGTCGTCCACCAGCACACGGAGCTCCATCGTCACTCGGCCCAGCGTACGCGCGGTGGCGTGCGCAGGCCGGTGAGCCGGGCAAACGTGTTGCGCTTAGGGTCTTCACCATGCGACTGGGTGTCCTCGACGTCGGATCCAACACGGTGCACCTCCTGGTGGTGGATGCGCACCACGGCGCTCACCCGTGGCCGGCGCACTCCGAGAAGGTGGTACTCCGGCTGGCCGAGCAGATCGGTCCCGACGGCGCGCTCACCGAGACGGGAGCGGACGGCCTGGTCAAGGCCGTGGGCATGGCCAAGGCGGCGGCCGCCGGGCTGGAGGCCGACGACCTCATCGCCTTCGCCACGTCCGCCGTGCGCGACGCCACGAACGCGGCCGAGGTCCTGGCCCGGGTCCGGGACGAGACCGGCGTACGCCTCGCGGTGCTCTCCGGGGCGGACGAGGCGCGGTCGACGTTCCTGGCCGTCCGGCGGTGGTTCGGCTGGTCGGCGGGCCGGCTGCTGGTGCTGGACATCGGCGGCGGCTCGCTGGAGATCGCCGCCGGCATCGACGAGGACCCGGACGTCGCGGTCTCGCTGCCGCTCGGCGCCGGTCGGCTGACCCGGGAGCGGCTGCGGGTCGATCCGGCCAGCACCACCCCGCCGTCGATGGAGGCCGTCGAGAAGCTCCGGGAGTACGTGGAGGGTCGGCTGGACAAGGTCGTCGACCAGATCACCCAGGTCGGCTGGGACCGGACGGTGGCCACGTCGAAGACGTTCCGGACCCTGGCCCGGCTGGCCGGGGCGGCACCGTCCGGCGCCGGTCTGTGGGCACGTCGCAGCCTGACCCGGGCCGGCCTACGGCAGGTCATCGGCTTCATCCGGCACATCCCGCCGGCGCAGCTCATGGAGCTGGAGGGGGTCAGCGCGGGCCGGGCCCACCAGTTGCTGGCCGGAGCCGTGGTCGCCGAGGCGGCGATGCGCCGGTTGGATCTGGACTCGTTGGACATCTGCCCGTGGGCGCTGCGGGAGGGTGTCATCCTCCGCCGGCTCGATCAACTTGAGCCGATCTGACCGCTGGCCGTTTTAGGTTGGTTTGCCGGCGCTCGTCACGATGCCCCCGGCGCTGCCGGGCTACGCTGGTTGATGTGACTTCCCGCGTTCCCGTGCTCCTGTCCAGCTCGTCGGTGTTTCCCGAGCCGACCGCGGCGGCGTTCCAACTGGCTGCGGCGCTCGGCTACGACGGCGTCGAGGTGATGGTCTGGACCGACGTGGTCAGCCAGGACGCGGGCGCGCTGCGCGGCCTCTCCACGCACTACGGGATGCCGGTGCTCTCGGTGCACGCGCCCTGCCTGCTGGTCACCCAGCGGGTGTGGAGTCCGGACCCGTGGGAGCGCCTGCGCAAGGCTGCCGAGTTGGCCGAGACGCTCGGCGCGCCGACAGTCGTGGTGCACCCGCCGTTCACCTGGCAGCGCGACTACGCGCGTAACTTCGCCGAGGGTCTGGCCACCGTCGCGGACAGGTTCAGCGGGCTGCGCTTCGCGGTGGAGAACATGTACCCGGTGCGGATGGCGGGTCGTCAGTTCGTCCCGTACGTGCCCGGCTGGGATCCGACCGACGCCGGCTACCCGTCGTACACCCTGGATCTGTCGCACTGCGCGGCCTCGCACAGCGACCCCCTGGAGATGGCCGACCGGATGGGCGCCGGGCTGGCGCACGTGCACCTCGGTGACGGCACCGGCGAGGGCCGCGACGAGCACCTGGTGCCCGGTCGTGGCACCCAGCCCTGCGGGGAGCTGCTCTCCTCGCTTGCCGGGCGGGGTTTCACCGGGGCGGTGGCGGTGGAGGTCGCCACCCGGGGCGCGAAGAGCCGCGCGGTGCGCGAGGCGGACCTGCGCGCCGCGCTGGAGTTCGCCCGCCACCACCTGACCGCGTCGTCACCTGTCGACGCCTGACCTGCCCGCCCACGAGCGGGCGGCGGCGGGGTCAGCTGACCGGTGAGAGAGAGTCGACGGCGGAGGTCGGCTGCGGGGCGACAGTCACCTGCTCGCCGACCGCCGCCCGCTTGCGGGCCCGGTGCGCCGCGACGTGCGAGCGGGTGGCGCAGCGCTCCGAGCAGAACCGCCGGCAGCAGTTGGACGACGTGTCCAGGTAGACGTTGCCGCACCGCTCGTCGGCGCAGACCCCGAACCGGGCGCTGCCGTACTCGCAGAGCCAGACCGACAGCCCCCAGGCTGCGCCGGCCAGGTATTCGGCGCTGACCGAGGCACCCCGGCTGGTCACGTGCATGTGCCAGTCGCTGGAGTCGTGCCCGGAGATGCGCGGTTGCACCGGGAACGCCTCGAGCAGCGCGTTCAGCTCGGTGACCGCCTGGGCGTCGCGCCCCGAGGTGCCGTACTCGAAGACGTCGCGCAACCGCTTCTGTGCCCGGCGGAAGATGGCGACGTCCCGGTCGGCGACCTCGTCGCGCATCCAGGCGTGATCGTCGCTGAAGAGGCCTCGCAGGTCGTCGAGGTCGTCCAGGCGGGCGTTGACCAAGTCAACGCCGGTCCGGGCGTACGCGTCGAAGTTCACACCACAACGGTAGACGACTCAGCGGGTGCGCGGCGCGTCGATGTAGTGCGGCAGGAACCGCGCGTAGCCGTCGGTGATCAGACTCGCGCTCTCCCGTACCCCCAGACCGGCCGACTCGCCGTCGACGATCCAGCTGCCGAGCACCGTCCGGTGGCCGGCAAACTGCGGCAACGCCCGGAACTCCTGGTAGCACCAGCCCTCGTCGCCGTAGATCCCCGGGTTGGTGATCTCCTCCTCGGCGGTGACGATGCGTACCGAGCCGCCCTCGCGGCCGAGCAGCGGCTTGGCGACGTACTCCGGCATGCCGCGCGGCGAGTCGAGGTACGCCGGGAGCAGGTACTCGTGACCGGGGTACAGCTCCCAGAGGACCGCGAGCAGCGCCTTGTTGGAGAGCAGCAGCTTCCACGCCGGCTCGATCCAGGTGGTCGGGGTGCCCGGGGCCAGGGCAGCCGGCCCGTACGGCTCGGCAAGCATCCACTCCCACGGGTAGAGCTTGAAGCAGGTGGTCACCGGGCGGTCGTCGGCGTCGACGAAGCGCCGGCCGTCCCAGCCGATGTCCTGGATGGGCTGGAGCTCGACGCTCAGGCCGGCCTGCCGCGCGGTCTCGGCGAGATAACCGGCGGTCATGTGGTCCTCGCCGGACTCCTCCTCGTTCGACCAGAGCACGTGCACCCGGGGGTCGTGCAGCCCGGCCCCGATCTTGGCCCAGGCGCCGACCAGCCGCTCGTGCAGGCTGTTCCACTGGTCCAGATCCGGCCGGGTCTCCTCCAGCCAGTACCACTGGACGATGCTCGCCTCGACCAGAGCGGTGGGGGTGTCCGCGTTGTACTCCAACATCTTCGGAGGCCAGGTGCCGTCGTACGCGAGGTCGAAGCGCCCGTACAGGGTCGGTGGCGCCTCCCGCAGCGACCGGGCCACCGCCTCGGCCGCCCACTGCGGGATGCCGAACTCGGCGTACCGGCGCTGCGCCACCACGTGCTCGGCGGCGGCCACCGACATCCGGTGCAGCTCCTCGGTGGCCTCCTCCAGCCGCAGCACCTCGTCCAGGTCGAAGGCGTACGCGGCGGTCTCGTCCCAGTACGACATGATCCCGCCGTCGGGCAGCTCGGTGTCGACGTAGACAAGCCCCTGCGACCGGATCGTGGCGTCCCAGTCCGGTCGCGGCGTGACCGTCTCGCGGCGCACGTCAGCCGCCGCAGGCGGCGAGGTGGGTGCCGAACCCGCCGCGCTCGGGCAGGGCCGCGGTGGTCGGCTCCGGGGCGGTGCGACCGGCGGCCGGGTCGGCGACCCGCATCGCCAGCGCGACGGTCCCACCGCCGCCGACCGGCCCGAGGGCGCAGTCGTCGTCATCGTCGTCGTCCGAGGTCATGTTGCAGCCGGAGAGGGCGAGCGCGAGGGCGGTGAGCGCGCCGAGCTGCACGGAGGCCGACCGGAGCCGGCGGTGGGGGCGGGGGCGTTGGTCCACGGCATCGTTGTAGCCGATCCACGCCACCGCCGCCGCCCCGCCCCCACGTCGAGGTGGCCCGGCCGCCCCTCGGCGAGGGCCCTGGCAGGGGCGTTACGCTCGGCTCATGCTCCGTTCCGTCATCCTCGCCGCCTCCCGGTCATCCCAGGTCGAGCGGCTCGTCGCGACAGCCCCGTACACCCGGGACGTCGTCCGCCGGTTCGTGGCCGGCGCCGCCACCGACGACGCGTTGCGCGCGACCCGCGGGCTCGTCGACGACGGCCTCGCGGTCACCCTCGACCACCTCGGTGAGGACACCGTCCGCCCCGAACAGGCCACCGCCACCCGGGACGAATACCTGAAGCTGCTGACGATGCTCGGCGCCGCGGGGCTCACCCCGGCAGCCGAGGTGAGCGTGAAGCTCTCCGCCCTCGGTCAGATGTTCGACGAGCAGTTGGCGTACGACAACGCGCGGGCGATCTGCGCGGCGGCCGACGCGGTGGGCACCACCGTCACCCTGGACATGGAGGACCACACCACCACGGATTCGACGTTGGAGGTGCTGGGCCGGCTGCGCAAGGACTTCCCGTCGACAGGCGCGGTGCTCCAGGCGTACCTGCGTCGGACCGAGTCGGACTGCCGGGAGCTCTCCTCGGCCGGGTCGCGGGTGCGGCTGTGCAAGGGCGCCTACAAGGAGCCGGAGTCGGTGGCGTACCAGTCGGCCCGTGAGGTGGACAAGTCCTACGTCCGCTGCATGAACATCCTGATGTCCGGCGACGGGTACCCGATGCTCGCCACCCACGACCCCCGGATGATCGCCATCGGCGAGGACCGGGCCCGCTGGTTCGACCGGGGGCCGGAGCGCTTCGAGTTCCAGATGCTCTACGGCATCCGCCCCGAGGAGCAGGCCCGGCTGGCCGGCGAGGGCTACACCGTGCGCACCTACGTCCCGTACGGCGACGAGTGGTACGGCTACCTGATGCGCCGGCTCGCCGAGCGCCCCGCCAACCTGGTCTTCTTCGGCCGCGCCCTGATCTCCAAGAAGTAACCTCTCCGGTTCGGCAACGGGCCGGCGGCGACCCTCGGGTCACCGCCGGCCCGTTTCGCGTCTCCGGCTTGCCAAAGCTGGCTAAGTGACTTAGCTTTAAGGCTATGACAACTAGCCAGGTGCGGCGGGACGGCGGACACATCGCGTACGAGGTGCGGGGCGAGGGGCCGTTGGTCGTCCTCGCGCACGGCATGGGCGAGAACAGGGCGAGCTTCCGGCACCTCGTACCCCTGTTGGTGGCCGCCGGTCACCGGGTCGCCTCGGTCGACGTCCGGGGGCACGGCGAGTCCAGCGCCGGCTGGCCCACGTACGCCCCGGCGGAGGTCGGCGCGGACCTGCTGGCCGTGGTCCGTGACCTCGACTCCGGCCCGGCCGTGCTCGTCGGCAGCTCGTCCGCCGCGGCGGCGGTGGTCTTCGCCGCCACCGACGCCCCCGAGATGGTCAGCGGCATCGTGCAGATCGGCGCATTCGTCGGTAAGCCGAAGCTCAACCCGATGCTGCGGATGGCCATGTGGTCCGTGCTGCACAGCCCCCGACTCTTCGGGATGTTCCACAACACCCTGTTCCCGGTGCACCGACCCGCCGACGACGCGGCCTACCGTCGCTCCATGGTGGCCAACCTGCGCGAACCCGGCCGGATGGCCGCGACGCGCGGCGTCATCGCACCGGCCGAGCCGCACTGGACCGCCCGCGCCCCGCAGGTGCGGCAACCGGTGCTGGTGCTGATGGGGTCCAAGGACCCGGACTTCCCCGACCCGGGGGCCGAGGCCCGCGCCGCCCGGCGGCTCTTCGGCACCGCCGAGGCCCGCATGATCGGGGAGTCCGGCCACTATCCGCACGCCGACCAGCCGCAGCGCACCGCCGACGAGTTGCTCGGCTTCCTGGCGGTGTGCGCCGGTGCCTAGGGTCGGCCTGAACCAGCAGACCGTCGTACGGGAGGCCGCCCGGCTGGCCGACGAGGTCGGCTTCCCGCAGCTCACCCTCGCCGCGCTCGCCAGCCGGCTCGGGGTGGCGCTGCCCAGCCTCTACAAGCACGTGCGGGGGGCGGACGCGCTGGCCCAGAAGCTCGCCGCCCTGGCCACCGCCGAGTTGGCCACCGAGATGACCGCCGCCGCCGTCGGTCGCTCCGGTGGCGACGCGCTCCGGGCCATGGCGGACGCCTACCGCGGCTACGCCCACCGGCACCCCGGCCGCTACCCGGCGACGCAGCGGGTGCCCGACCCGGCCGACCCGGAGCACGTCGAGGCGGGCGAACGCGCCGTGAACGCCATCTTCGCGGTGCTCCACGGCTACGGGCTCACCGGTGACGACGCGGTGGACGCGACCCGAGCGCTGCGCAGCGCCCTGCACGGTTTCGTGACCCTGGAGGCCGCCGGCGGCTTCGGCCTGCCCCGGGACGTCGACCGCTCGTACCACCAGTTGGTCGCGAGCATGGACATCTCGTTCCGCTCCTGGCCGCGCACCGGCGGCTGAGCGAGTGGTCGGGCCGATCGACCCGGGGCGGCCTCGCCGCACCCAGGGAGTGGTCGTACCCTTCGGCGGGTGACTGACGAGGTGCAGCAGCCAGAACCACGGCGGCTCTGGCCGCTGTGGACGGTGCTCGTGGTGGTCGTCCTGCTGTTGGGCTGCGGCCTGCCCGCGGCGATCGTCGTCGGGGTGATCCGCGAGAATGGCGCGCGCCCCACGATCAGCCGGGTCGGCGCCTCGTCCGCCGACGACCCGGCCACGGTCGTGGCCCGCGGGCTGTCCGACCGGATAACCGCCCAGCTCCACCGGCAGTCCGCGGCACTTCTCGGTGGCGACCGCGCCGGGTTCCTCGCCGTGGCCGATCCCGCCGCCCACCCCGACCTGCGTCGACGCTTCGCGGCGCTCCGGGCGCTCAAGGTGACCGGCTGGCGGGCCGAGCCGAGTGGCCTGCCCGTGCCGATCATCGGCAAGCCCGGTGAGTGGCGGCTGCTGGTGCGCTTCCAGTACTGCTTCGTCACCCCGAACTGCCGGACCAGCACCGTGCTGATCGGCACCCGGTGGCGGGAGAACGGCGACCAGCCCCGGATGGTCGCCATGGAGGAGTCCAAGTCGGTGGAGACCGGCACCCGACCGTGGGAGATCAGCGACCTGGCGGTCGCCGTCGGCGCGCGGACCATCGTCGCCACCACCCCGGCCCTGCGCGGCAAACTCCCCGGCCTGCTCGCCCAGGCCGAGGCGGCGGCGAAGGTCGCCGACGGGTACGCGGTGACCGGCTCACCGCCGGACCGCTACCGGATCTTCTACGCCGGGCGCGCCGAGTGGCAGCGCTGGTACGGCGGGGAGCGTCCCGAATGGACCGGCGGGTACGCGGTGACCGTGGGCGGGGGCCACCACGAGGTGGTGCTCAACGCCGAGGGGCTCACCAACAACGGCACCGACGACCTGCTCCGGCACGAGCTGACCCATGCCGCGTCGTTACCGGAGCGCGGCTACCCGGGCAAGCTCACCTGGTGGTTGGTCGAAGGACTGGCCGAGTTCGCCGGTGCCGGAGGCCAGGCGATCGACAGGTACGAGGGGATCGCCGACGTCCGCAAGATGGTCCGGGGCGGCTGGGACGGCAAGTTGGAGGGCGTCAACCCCGCCGACGACGCCTCCGCCGAACGGGTCGCCGGCAGCTACGGCATCGGCTACCTGGCGGTTCGACACCTCGTCGACAGGTACGGACCGCTGCGGCTGCTCACCTTCTTCAAGACCGTGGTGCACGACGGCCGGACCATCGACGCGGCATCGGAGAAGGCGTTCGGTGAGCAGTGGTCGACGCTGCACGACGAGTGCGTGGCGTACATCCGGGCCACCGCCAGCTGACGCGACTCGTTCGATCGCTGTGGCGGTGGGTCGGGCCGTTGCCCGACCC